>CAMFKD010000019.1 GCA_945957095.1 uncultured Chlamydiae bacterium | reverse complement strand
GCTCTTTTTCTTTCAAGCCCTCAGCATAGCAACTGTGGTGAAAATTTCAGCGAAAAGTCCTGTAAGATCGGTGAGAAGCTATGAGATGGGGAGAAAACTACTGAAACATGGACTTTAGCGTTTGGTTGTATCATCCTCTCAAATTGCTCATATTTCCCTCACTGATCTCACTGGCTCAGTGGTGAATTATGCAACAAGCCCGCTTCATTCTGTCCATCATCTCGCATCTCCCCACTCCGCCCTACGCGCCCATTGGTAGAGATCGCCCTGCTTTTTGCTGATCACCTTTCTTTGGATCCCTTCAGTGGCGGTACAGAGTTCAAGGTGAACATGACCTGACTTACGGGAGGGATGACCAACGACTCGCTCAGCGACCGACTCCCCTACCCCTTTACTGACAATAAGATAGGAGTACTTTTCATCTTCATACCCGAGAGATCCCTCCTTAGCAAGCCGATGAGCTGATGTCCGGGCGACACGGCAAGCAAAGTGACACCAAGCTGCGCTTCCTAGCATGGGACAGGGCAAGGCATGCGGACAAGGGGCTATCACATGAGCTCCAGCTTCGATCAAGGCATCGCGAGCTGCGATGATGGTGCGGTAACCGCGAGGCGTACCAGGCTCTACGATTACGAAAGCTCCTGTTGCAGCAGCGTAGCAGCGCTCCACTACCTCAACAACAGCCCTATCATCAATCTCTCCCAAAGAATACGATAAGAGAACCAGATCATGACCAAGTAGAGGAGCAGCCAACATATCTCCTTGAGTCCAGATCGCCCTGGAAATCGCTTCCTGATCGGCACTTGCAGCTAGATGCTGTCCTATCGCCAGAAAATCCTTGTCCTGCTCTAGCAATGTCACCGCTTCTATGGTGGAAAAAGCCTCAACGGCCGCCCACATGCCGGTCCCAGGCCCTGTACCCACATCCAGCAGACTTTTGGGCATCCAATGAGGAATGCGCCTTGCCAGCTCGGCAAACACAGCACAGACGACAGCATAGGTGGCAGGCAAGCGGGTTGCCAGATAGGCTAAACGATGCGCCTCTGAGCTCAGGAAAGGCCCTTTCGCCACTCTATCTCTGTCACGGTAACGCGACGACACCTGCTGTGTAGCGGCTGTCAACGCAGATAGCGAATGACCAGCCAACAACTGGTCAATGCTGCGCTGGAGGGATTCGGGTAGCGTCATCACGTGTTCTCCTTTTAAGGAAAGGGCCTTAGCGGGTATGATAAAACCATGGAATATGCCGAGATCATCAGATTGTTACAACAGCTAACGGAGACAGATCAATTGCTGTCTGCCACCATCAGCGACCCCATTTGGGAAGATTCACCGTGGGGTGAGAAAGTCGTCATACGACCAGTGCGCATCAAAGGCCAGCGTTGCTATCAGCTCACCACCTTCAAAGACAATCAAGCCTTTCACCGCAACATCAGCGTACCCGATTGTGCCACTACGGTCAGCGAACTGTTAGCACTCTTCAAGCAGGGACAGTTGTTCACTGTTGACGCCGACCTGCACATCCAGCAGAAAGGCACGGCTTTGTCTTGTAAAAAGCGTTCTCCGACACACAAAGGGTCTGCGCAACAGCACAACCGTTCCAAGCAGCATCTCTTGCCAGAAGGCATTCCAGACCCCTACCTCATCGGCCTTGGGCTGATGTCATCATCTGGCCATATCATCGCCTCCAAAGCACACAAATTCCGCCAGATCAACCGATTTCTGGAGCTAGTAGACCACACACTTGGCGATGTCACCGCTGGTGCTACCTTGCACCTTGTCGACCTCGGCTGTGGAAAAGCCTACCTCACCTTTGCCCTTTACCACTACCTCACAACAATCAAGAAAGCAGCCGTCATCATGACAGGGGTTGATCGCCGCGCAGATATCATCGCTGACTGCCGACAGTTAGCCGAGACACTTGGTTATGACCAGCTGCATTTCTATCAGGGCGACATCGCAAACTATCAACCCTCTCAACCGGTCGATATCGTCGTCTCGCTACACGCCTGTGACATTGCAACCGACTACGCCTTAGCCGCCGCTGTAGCCTGGCAGGCAACCTATCTCTTCGCTGCACCCTGTTGCCAGCATGAACTATTAGGCCAAATCAATAACAATGCGATGGAAACCTTGCTGCGCCATGGCATCATCAAAGAGCGCTTTGCTGCCCTGGTAACCGACGCCGTGCGCACCGAACTGCTCAACGCCGCCGGCTACAAAACACAAGTCATTGAGTTTATCGATTTAGAGCATTCGCCGAAAAACCTGCTTCTAAGAGGACATAGAGAGCCTTCTCCACAACAGCAACAGCAAGCCTGGCACAGCTACCTGCAGCTCAAACAAATGCTCCATATCACCCCTAAGTTAGAAACATTGCTCACACCCCACCTACCGCAATAAGATGGCATATCAAAGTAAGATCTGGGGAGGCCAACACACCTGGAATCCTCAACAAGTCGTCACCCCAGCATCCTTAGAGGAACTTCGCGAAGTCATCCTAGCCTCTAAAGCGAAAGGCACTCAAATCCGCGCCGCAGGCTCGCTGCACTCCCTTAACACCCTTTGTGCCACGGACGGTACACAGCTGCTGACTGATAAACTCAACCGAGTGCTCACTCTGGATAAAGAGCGACAACGTGTCAAAGCCGAAGGCGGCATCAAGATCAAAGACCTACTACACTATCTGGCCAAAGAAGGACTGACGCTACCTAACCAAGGTTATATCTTCGAGCAAAGTATCGCTGGAGCTACCGCTACAGCAACCCACGGCTCAGGTAAGACCGGCACTCTCAGCAGCTTCATCGAAGAAATCGAATTGATAGACGCCAATGGCCAGCTGCACCACCTGACCCCAGAGACAAACAAGCACCTGTTTTCTGCTGCTGTTGTTGGGCTGGGATGTCTAGGGATTATCTATTCGATGACACTGCGCTGTGTCCCTTTAATCCGTCTAGAACTCTCTAAAGTACGCGGAGAGATCCATACCACTCTGCAGGAACTTCCAGAGCTATGCGAACACTACGATTTCTTCCAGATAGTCGTCGACCCCTATAGCAATAACCTCTTCAGCTGGCGCTACACTAAAACAGAAGCACCCTATCGCCGCCGCTTCCTATACGCTCTGAAATGGTACCTGATCAAAGCCTTGGCAGTGACAACCTTTGACATTCTGCGCCCCCCAGCATGGAGCATTCCCTGCCTGCTCAAATTCTATATGGCGATGTCACCGTTTGCATCTGTTGTCGATGACAGCTACCGATTGCTGTCTCCCGCTGACGAAGGCCACTACATCGAAACCGAGATCGCCATTCCATATGAACATCTCAACAGCGCTCTAGCAACAACCAGAGAAATCATTAACCGCTATAGCAACCAAGGTACTCGGGTCGTCGCTATCATTCTCATTCGCTTCGCCGAACCCGATACCTACGGCTACCTTAGCCCAACGCTAGGACGCAAAACAGCCTACATCAGCCTCATCACTATCGCTAAACAAGGTTACAAAGAGCTCTTTAAAGACGTCGAGAACGCTTTATATGAATTTGAAGGCAGACCTCATTGGGGTAAAGCGCACCACCTAACACGTGATATAGTGGAGAAGCTTTACCCCGCTACCTACCGACGTTTCGTCGAAGCGCGACGAGAACTCGATCCCGACAGCCTCTTCAGCAACGCCTACATCGATACTTTATTTACTTACCCGTGACGAGAACAACGCGAAAACGCGCTTTGCCGCTCATCATCCGGTCATAGGCTTCAGCTGCCTTTTCCAGAGGCATCACCTCATTCATAGAACGTACCCCTGTCAAAGCACTGAAAGCCATCGTATCTTGTGAATCCAGCGCTGTCCCTGAAGGCCACCCCATGATGCTCTTACGCGCTGCCAGGAGTTCTAACGAACTGACGGAAAAAGGCTCGCTACCCACTCCGACAACCACCAATTTACCATTAGGGGCTAATCCCTGAATGACATCGCCCATCGCCTTACCGTTGGTAATAGTCGACAGAATAACCTTTGCACCTCCAAGCTCCTTGAGCCTATCTACGATCGAATCGGTATTGCTATCAATATAGTGATGAGCCCCCAGCTGTTTAGCTAACGCCTCTTTGTCCTTACCACGTGCAATCGCTACGACCTTAAAACCCATCTTATTGGCAAACTGGACCCCAAGATGTCCCAATCCTCCAATGCCATGGACAGCGACGACATCGCCTGCCATCGCGCCGCTATGACGTAATGCGTTGTAGGTGGTGATGCCTGCACAAAGGAGAGGCCCAGCCTCCACCGCCGATAAGTCATCAGGAATGAGCGCCAATCCGATAGCTGGTGTCACCATATACTCTGCATAACCACCATCATAGCTAAGACCGGCCACTTGTCCATGTTCGCAAGTAGCAAAATCGCCACGTCGGCAAGAAGAGCAATAACCACAATGGCCACCATGCCACCCCACACCAACCCTCTGTCCAACCTTCCAACCTCTCACCTCAGCCCCCAAGGCATCGATCACACCGGCCACTTCATGCCCAGGAACACGCGGATACTGAATGCCAGGGAACAAGCCATCCTTCACGACAGCATCGCTGTGGCAAATGCCACAAGCTTGTACTTTAATACGCACCTGATGCGGCCCTGGCTCTGGAATATTCATTTCTACTAGTTCCAAAGGCCCCTTAGCATACTTAACCTGTACCGCACGCATCTTAGCCATCACTCACCTCTTCTAATTGCTTCTTTAACTGTTCCACTAGGCAGCGGCCAACTATGCCCCTGTTGTGCTAGCAGCCAATGCTGCTCAGCAGGACCTCCCATCCCAGCTACGTAATTCGGGAAATCGCTAGGTGGCGATAACGACCACATCTTCTGCACAGGCGCAAGAATCCGCCAAGCTGCTTCTACCTGGTCGGCACGCATGAAAAGGGTGAGATCATTCTTCATCACATCCCACAGCAACGTTTCATAAGCATCTGGTGACGGCGCCGCAAAAGCATCACGGTAGTTGAACTCCATTTCGACCGTATTCAGATTCATTTTTGGACCAGGGTGCTTAGCCTGAAAGCGCAATACAATCCCCTCATGAGGCTGCAACGATAGGATAAGCCGCGACGCCTGCCAATCTAACGTTGCTTCCGGAGGAAAAGCTTGATGCGGTACGGCACGAAACTGAATGACAATCTCAGAGGTACGGCTTGGCAGCCTCTTACCCGTACGCATATAAAAAGGAACTCCCTGCCAACGCCAATTGTCGATATTCAACTTGATCGCTACAAACGTTTCTGTCTGGGAATTAGGATCGACACCCTCTTCTTCGCGATAGCCACATACCGGTTCGCCATCGATAAAACCTTGGCGATACTGTCCACGCACTACGCTGTCATGAACCGTAACAGGCGTAATAGGCCTAATGGCATTGAGAACATCTATTTTTCTATTGCGGATCTGGTCCGCGTCAAAAGACAACATAGGCTCCATCGCCACCATACACAACAATTGCATGAGGTGATTTTGGACCATATCGCGAAGAGCTCCTGACTTGTCATAATAGCCGCCGCGATGTTCCACACCTACCTGTTCGGCCACGGTGATCGCCACAAACTCAACATAATGTCGATTCCACAATGGTTCAAAGAGAGGATTAGCAAAGCGGAAGGCCAAAATGTTTTGTACCGTTTCTTTACCAAGGTAGTGGTCGATGCGAAAGATCTGTGACTCATCGAAGTAAGCCGTGAGCTGGTTGTTGAGGTCTTGAGCTGACGCTAAGTCATATCCTAAAGGCTTTTCGATGACCAGACGTGCATACCCCTTGTCTTCCGCCAAGCCAGCTTTATGCAGCTGCTTGGGAATCTCACCAAACAATGACGGAGGTGTCGCCAGGTAGAAGATGTTATGTGGTTTCATCTTCCATTCTTTTTCCAGCTTAGCGCATAGCTGTCCCAAATCGCGATAGGTCTGTCCTTTGGTGAAATCGCCGGACAAGCTAAAAATATGCTTTGAAAAAGGTGTCCAGTCAGCTGCTTTACTCTTTCCACAGCATCCAAATTGATCTACACCAGTGTGTAGGTGCTCACGAAGTTTAGCATCGCTGATCTCGCCACGATCTATCACAACGATAGCGAAGTGTTCAGGAAGATTGGCTTTGATATATAGCGAATAGAGAGCAGGCACAAGCTTGCGCCATGTGAGATCACCCCCACCAAAGATCGCAAAGATTGTCGGGTCTGTCGTATCAATAGATTTTATCATCACCTACTACCCCCTCCATAATACTTGCTGAGCTTCCAATGGAATGCTCACACCATCGTGACGTGGAATCACACGCGGGGTAAAGTCGTGAGCGGGCCGCGTTGCTGGAACGATGACACGGTAGAGATACGTGTTATCGGAAAACGCTACAGGACCTACTTGCTTCATTTCTAGGCACACTGCGGAACCGCCATGGATGCCATCAGCATACAACTGGACTTGAACAAACTTCGGATCGAGACTACCTAAATAGAGCTGCACCTCAAAGATGTTCTGTTCCCCACTAGACTGAATATTAAGATCACCAAAACGCAACTTAGGCCAATGATCATATAGAGCCTTCTCCCACGCTAGCACATCTCTAGCTTTAGCACCGCGGTCTGTCGCACGGTCACGGTAAGCTACAGCAGCAGGCACATAATGGCTTTCGGTGTATTCACGCACAGAACGGTTAGCAGAATACTGCGCCGTTAAGAGAGCCATGCTAGCACGCATTTTTTGCAACCAAGCTGTCGGCATGCCATCTTTACCACGCGTATAGAAACATGGAACAATCTCATGCTCTAAGATATCATACAAAGAGGAAGCATCTGCACTGTCCCAAGCAGGATCATCACCATGCTCACGACCATCACCTATCGCCCACCCCACTTCAGGGGTATATGCTTCAGCCCACCAACCATCCAGCTCTGAAAGGTTGAGCCCGCCATTCACCAACACCTTCATACCGCTGGTGCCGCACGCTTCCCATGGACGTTTCGGTGTATTGACCCAAACATCCACACCTTGGACTAGCTGCATCGTCAGTTGCATGTCATAGTCACTCAAAAAGATCACATGTGGGCGTACTTCCGGACGACGGATAAACTCCATCCACTCATGGATGAGTGCTTGACCAGGCCCGTCAGCGGGATGCGCTTTGCCAGCAACAATCAGCTGTACCGGCCTTTCAGGATTAGACAAAATACGTAAAAACCGTTCAGGATCTCTCAGCAATAAGTTGGGCCTTTTATAAGTAGCAAAACGTCTTGCGAAACCGAGCGTTAATGTATTGGGGTCAAAGATACGCTTAGCGGCTTCTATCTCTTCGTGAGGAGCGCCTCTAGCTGCTAGAAGACGCGAAAGACGCTCTCTAGCATAGTCCACCAACTCTTTACGCGCTGCACAACGCATATTCCATAATTTATCACCCGCCACCTTGTCGATATTTTGTTGTAGATGCTCAGTAGGCTTTAGCCAACGATCTTTGCCGCAATACTCGGTCCAAAGCTCATCAGCAGCCGCAGAATCCCAGGTCGGCGCATGAACACCATTGGTGACATAGCTGATCGGTACTTCAGCTTCAGGCCAACGTTGAAATAGTGGTTCAAAGAGTTTCTTGCTGACGTCCGCATGAAGCCGGCTGACAGCATTAATGCGTCCACTGCCTCGTATCGCCAGGTAGGCCATATTGAAAGGTTCGTTGGAATCATCAGGGTTTAAGCGTCCCAACGCCAGGAGGTCTCGCATACTCAACCCCATACTTGTGGCATACTTACCCAAAAACTGTACGATGAGATCCGGTGAAAAGCGATCGAATCCAGCGGCTACAGCCGTATGTGTGGTAAACAAGTTGCCAACACGGGTTGCAGATAATGCCACATCAAAATTCTGCCCTGTCTCAATCATAAAGCTGCGGGCGCGGTCTAAGGTTAGAAAGGCAGCATGCCCTTCATTTAGATGGCACACCTCCGGCTTAATCCCCAGCTCTTGAAGCAGGCGCCAACCTCCAATGCCTAATATGATCTCTTGCTTAAGGCGCAATTCAGTGCCGCCACCATAAAGTTCGCTCGTGATGCCACGGTGAGCGGGGTAGTTGGCAGCGTCGTTGCTATCAAGAAGGTAAAGATCAACTCTCCCTACCTTCACACGCCAGGTGCGTAACCATAACGACCACCCAGGCAGTGGTACCTCAATGCGTAACCACTCTCCATTAGCCTTGCGCAACGGCATAATGGGAAGCTGGCCTGGGTCATTATACGGATAAAGCGCCTGTTGGTTTCCGCTGCTGTCGATGAGCTGGCGGAAATAGCCTTGTTGGTAAAGCAGACCGATGCCAATCGCAGGAACACCGAGGTCGCTAGCAGCTTTCAGCTGATCACCAGCGACATTGCCCAAGCCGCCGGAATAGATAGGCAAAGCCTCGCTTAACATAAACTCCATACTGAAATAAGCAACGTTGGTCAGAGGGCTGCTAGGATGCTTCTCTTGGAACCACGCTGACGCTGTTTTGCGCTCTTGTGCTTCGCGACGCAACCGCTCGATGGTGCGACGAAAGGCAGGATCACTCAAAGCCTTCTCAAGCTTTTCACGCGATACCGTCTGCAAAATGACCCAAGGATTCTTAGTGAGATCCCACAACTCACGATCCAGCGTCTCCCACACCTTGTCAGCGCAGTGACTCCATGACCAAGAGATATCTAAAGCTAACGCCTCCAGCGCTGGATAGCCTTCCAAATCCGAACGTCGATAGCCAACAGATGAATCTTTAGGCGTTAACACACTAGGCATCTCTCACTCCTTACTTCGATATAAGTACATATTCACCAGAGATCTCTGTGGCTCATTGGTGAACATGTACTATTTTAATACAGCTGTCAAAGCCTCACTCACAATATGCTGTGCTTCAACCAACAGCTGCTTTAAATGCTCCGCTCCTAAGAAACTCTCACCATAGATCTTATAGATGTTTTCAGTGCCAGATGGACGCGCTGCAAACCATCCGCTTTTCGCCACCACCTTGACACCGCCTATAGCTGCGTCATTGCCTGGTGCCTTAGTGAGAATCTGCTCAATCTTCTCACCTGCCATCTCTTTTGTATGAACATCATGAGCGGACAAATTCTTCAAAATGTCTTTCTCCCTTGGTGTAGCAGGGGCGTCGATACGCTCATAGACAGGATTGCCGAATTCTGCTGTCAGAGCAGTATAAAGCTCACCAGGGTCGTGCCCTAATCGTGCTGTCATCTCTGCCGACAGCAACGCCGGGATGATGCCATCCTTATCTGTTGTCCAGACACTGCCGTCCAGTCTTAAAAAAGCTGCGCCAGCACTCTCTTCACCTCCAAAACCTAACGAACCATCTAGCAGCCCTTGGACAAACCATTTAAAGCCGACGGGAACTTCATAAAGCCGCTTTCCCAACTTAGCGGTTACGAGGTCGATCATCTTGCTGCTCACTAACGTCTTTCCGACAGCAGCGTTAGGGCCCCAATGCGGCCGATGTTGAAAGAGATAGGAAACAGCAACAGCAAGATAGTGGTTAGGAGGCATCAATCCGGAGCTAGCAGTGACGATGCCATGCCGGTCATGGTCAGTATCACAGGCAAAAGCAATTTGGAATCGATCTTTAAGCCCAATCAAGCTCTTCATCGCATAGGGAGAAGAGGGATCCATCCTGATCTTGCCATCCCAGTCGACAGTCATAAACCGGAAAGTAGGATCGACAACTTTATTGACAATTGTCAAGTCAAGGCGATAGCGGTCGGCGATGCGCTGCCAGTAGTGCACTCCAGCGCCACCAAGCGGATCAACGCCTAGCTTCAGCTTGGCATTGCTGATCATCTTCATATCGATGACATTCTCGAGGTCAGCAACGTAAGCATCCAAGTAGTTGTAACGATGCGTAGTAGAAGCCCCCAATGCTTGCGAATAGGGAAGACGCCTGACATCGGCGTTACCGCTAGCCAAAAGAGCATTAGCGCGGGTCTCGATCCACCCCGTCACCGCTTGTTCAGCAGGGCCACCATTAGGGGTATTGTACTTAAAGCCCCCTTCGCCCGGAGGGTTGTGCGATGGTGTGATGACGATGCCATCAGCCAAGCCATCGTTGCGCTTGCGGTTGTAAGTGAGAATAGCATGTGAGATAACAGGTGTAGGGGTATACTCATCCCCTTCTGACAGCATGATGTTGACACCATTACCTGCTAACACTTCTATAGCTGAAGCCAACGCAGGCACAGATAAAGCGTGCGTATCCATTCCAAGGAACAAAGGACCAGTGATCCGCTGCTTCTGGCGATAGTCACAAATGGCTTGAGTGATGGCAACAATATGCCCTTCATTGAAGGTGCCATCTAGTGATGACCCGCGATGGCCCGAAGTACCAAATGCCACTCGCTGTTCCTGAATAGCAGGGTCGGGCGTCTGGCAATAATAAGCGGTCACTAGCTTAGGAACATTTACTAGCATATCCGGCTCAGGCGCTTGGCCAGCAAAAGGACTCAACTTCATCATTTACCTCAACAAGGCTAGCGCTTTAGCACAGACATTATCCACACTGAAGCCATACTCCTTCATCACAATAGAGGCCGGTGCCGATGCGCCGAATCGGTCTACACTGATGATGCCGCCATGATCACCTACATAGCGTTCCCATCCTTGCGAAACGCCAGCTTCGACAGCTAAACGTGCCTTCACATCAGGAGGTAATACCGAATGACGGTACTCCTCAGACTGTGCTTCAAAGAGCTCCCAGCTAGGCATCGACACCACTCTGACACTAATATTCTGTTCCTGAAGCTTGCGCCGCGCAGCAACAACCAACCCGACCTCTGAACCAGTGGCGATGAGGATAAGCTGTGGCTTACCAGCAGGAGGATCTGCTAAGACGTAGGCACCGCGACGCAGCCCTTCCGCTGAGGCGAACTCTTTGCGATCTAACGTCGGCACATTCTGCCTGCTCAAGATGAGGGCAACGGGTCTATCACGCGTTTCCACAGCTACCTGCCAAGCTATGACAGCTTCGTTCGCATCACCTGGGCGGATGACGACCAAACGCGGAATAGCACGTAAGCTAGCCACATGTTCAACAGATTGATGTGTGGGGCCATCTTCACCAAGGCCAATGCTATCGTGAGTGAAAACATAGACCACCTGCAATTCTGACAGCGCTGCCAACCTAATCGCCGGCCTCATGTAGTCAGAGAAAGTCAAGAAAGTAGCCGTAAAAGGGATAAGCCCTCCATAGGCAGCAAGACCATTGGAGATAGATCCCATCGCATGTTCCCGGACGCCATAGTGGATATTTCTACCGGCATAGCTCCAGCCCCCTCCAGTAGCTCCTTGCATGTCGCCAGTGGCATTAGAAGGGTGGTCAAAGTTACCGGCATCTTTGAGTTCTGTATGCGTCGAAGGGTTGAGGTCCGCCGAACCGCCAATTAGCTCCGGTAGACGCGGTGCAATGGCCTGCAATGCCTTTCCAGCAGCTACGCGGGTAGCCATGCCTTTGTCATCGGCAGGAAACTGTGGCAGATCTTGTCCCCACCCTTGTGGCAGCTTACCGCTCATCACTAACCGCAGCTCACGCGCTAACTCAGGGTGCTTAGACTCATACGCTGCAAGCTTCTGATTCCATTCACTCTCCGCTTTCTTACCTGCAGCTAGGGCAGAGTGAAAATGCTCTTCTGCCTCTTTAGGTACCAGAAAAGAGGGCTCCAACGGCCAACCAAGATTTTCTTTAGTGCGTCGAAGATCTTCCTCTCCCAACGGCTCTCCGTGCGCTTTAAAACTATCTTGTTTAGGCGAACCAAAGCCAATGTGTGTACGCACTAAGATGAGCGATGGCCTATCTTTTTCGCGCTTAGCAGCCTGGATAGCCTTATCAATAGCATCCAAATCATTGCCATCAGCCACCTGCACGGTATGCCACCCCATTGCCTCAAAACGCCTAGCGTGCTCCTCAGTAAACGTCAGTTGTGTCGATGCCGAAAGCGTGATGCGATTGTCGTCATACAAATAGATGAGCTTACCAAGCTTCAAGTGACCCGCTAACGATGCCGATTCAGCCGCAATTCCTTCCATTAAGTCACCATCGCTCACAATCGCATATGTGTAGTTGTCGATGATGTCAAAGCCAGGACGATTGTAGCGCGCTGCCAGATGCGCCTCGGCCATCGCCAAACCAACACCATTGCCAAAACCTTGGCCCAAAGGCCCCGTCGTCACCTCGACACCATAGTCAAGATTCCGCTCGGGATGCCCGGGTGTCAGACTATGCCACTGCCTAAACTGCTTGAGCTGCTCCATCGAAAGCGCATAACCTGTCAGATGTAACAAGCTATACAGCAACATCGAACCATGGCCAGCTGATAAGACAAAACGATCGCGGTTAAACCAACGTGGGCTGGCAGGATAGTGCTTGAGATGACGCGTCCATAACACATACGCCATCGCAGCAGCACCCAATGGCAAACCAGGATGACCGCTGTTAGCCTTCTGCACCCCGTCAATCGATAGCGTTCGAATTGTATTAATACATAGCTGATCCAGTGTCGTCGCCTTTCCCTGTGCTGCCAACATCATCCACCTATAATAAAGTTTTTTCTATCTGCGTAACATATCAATGGGATTTAGGGAAGCAGGAAGTGGGAAGGACAGGAGTTAGGAGCCAGGAGACAGGAGTTTTCATTCAAAAGCATACGTAGACAGCACACCGAAGAGATAAGCATCTTATCAAGGTCGTTCAAGGGATGCGCTTGCTTTAATACTCCCATCTCCCGTCTCCTGACTCCTGACTCTCTTCCTTCCGGCTTCCAATTATACATCTTCTTTGCTACACGTAAGAAAATATTTAAGGGAGATAGTCATGGCCACGGTATTGCAAACAGGACTACAGCATCATCACACACTTGCCTCGCTAGCTCCACAGAGGAGAGCCCCGGGCGGGTACCGCATCGACTTGCGAAAGGATGACATGCCAACACTCAGTGGAATGTCTTTATCGCTCCTCACCCTTAATCCTAGAGGCATCCGCGAACCACATTGGCATCCTAACGCTGTCGAGCTAGGCTACTGTCTGCAGGGAACTGCGGTCATGACGATCTTTAGCCCGGGCAATAACCATGATACCTTCACGATCAACCCTGGCGACATCGCTTTTGTCCCTATGGGTGCCCTCCACCACATCGCGAATACCGGCGACACCGAGTTCAAGATGTTGCTTTGTTTCGACAATGATAACCCAGAGGAACAAGAGGTCTCGTCAGGTGTCTCTGCCATGCCAGATCACGTCATGAGTCAAACATTCCACATCGATGACGACTTTTTCACCCATATCCGCCACAATGATAGGGCCATCTTTGCTAGCTTAGCTAAAGAGCCCATCATCTCTCCCCAACCTACCATGGTCAATCGTTATCGTATGGGATTGGAAGCCAGCAATCCACGTGTACAAACGCCTGGCGGAACGGTCAAGATGAGCAATGGCTTCTATCTACCCACATTAGAAAATCTGGCTCTCTACACCCTCATACTCCACCGCCATGGTGTGCGCGAACCCCATTGGCATCCGAATGCTCATGAACTCAACTACCTCATCTCAGGCAGAGCTCGTATCACCTTGGTCATGCCAGGCGGGCCTACCGAGACCTTCGATATGAAGGCAGGAGATGCCAGCTTCCTTCCGCGCGGCTACCTTCACTACATTGAAAATACCGGACACGACGATGCCCACTTCGCTATTTTCTTCAACCATGTCTTTCCTTCCGATATCGGCTTTTCTGGGGGTCTTAGCGCCTTCCCTGACCAGGTGTTAGCATCCCTATTTGGAGTGACTCCAGACTACTTCAAGAAATTACCTAAGATACAAGAAGATGTTTTGGTTGCCGGCGGAGGGTGAAAGGGATGGACTATAGCGTCGAAGAAATCACCCACCACGCCTCCTGGGTGCTAGCCATTTTTCTCATTGGCTATGTCGCCATCGTCATCGAAGAACTTGTCAAATTCAACAAAGCGGCGACAGCTCTATTAATGGCAATTGGTTGTTGGGTGCTGCTGTTTGCTGAGCCTGCAGAGTCTGTACAACGTCATACGACAATCCTCACCTTCCAGATGTTTAAGGTGAGCCAAGTGCTCTTTTTCCTCTTAGGCGCCCTAACGATTGTTGAAATCGTCAACGTCCATAAAGGCTTCCAAAGCATCACCAATAAGCTGATGATTCGGTCCAAACGGCGGATGTTATGGACTTCAGGGTTCGTCACCTTTTTTCTGTCCGCGGTATTGGACAACCTAACAACAACTATAGTCATGGTCTCCCTCATCACTAAGATCATCGAAAACCGAGAAGAGCGCCTCCTCTACGGCGGCATGATCGTTGTAGCAGCTAACGCTGGCGGCGCTTGGACGCCCATCGGCGATGTTGCCACCACCTTGCTCTGGATCAATGGCCAAATCACCACTGTTGGCGTCGTGCGCGATCTATTCCTACCCAGCCTATTGGGCTTTATTGCTTGCCTAATATGGTTTACCTTTAAGGTGAATGGAGAATTTGACATCAAAGAGACCAATCAAAATCAACCCCAAGTGGAACCTGGAGGCAACCTAGTTCTCATTCTTGGCATCTGCTGCTTAATCTTTGTCCCCATCTTTCGGATTCTCACTGATTTACCTCCCTATATGGGTATGATGTTTGGCCTAGGCATCATGTGGGTCGTTACCGATTTGCTTCACTACCGCTATGAAGATCGCAACCACCTAAGAGTCACCTCAGTGCTTCCTAAAGTTGATGTCTCCGTCATCCTCTTCTACCTAGGCGTCCTGCTCTCGATCAATGCACTAGAGAGTGCCGGCCTACTGCGCCAGATGGCCGAATGGCTGAATAGCCATATCCCCAACCCGCTGCAAATTCCAGTGCTAGTAGGATTGGTCTCTTCTGTTGTCGACAACGTATCACTTGTCGCAGCAACGATAGGCATGTACGACTTAAAGACCTTTGGTGTCGATTCTACCTTCTGGCAGATCGCTGCATACTGTGCAGGGACTGGTGGCAGCATCTTAATCGTCGGTTCGGCTGCTGGTATCGCTTTGATGGCATTGGAACGATGCAGCTTTATGTGGTATATGCGTAATATCACGATCCCCGCTTCCATCACCTACTTTGCAGGCATCGCTTTCTATTTGCTGCTCAGTCCCTTTACCCGCTCGCTTGGTAGTTAAAGGAGAAGCTTATCATGCCCTATACATTGATCACAGGAGCCTCCACTGGCATCGGCGAAGTGTTCGCCTATGCATTAGCTAAAGAAGGCCATAACCTCATTCTAGTCGCCCGTTCGCAAGAACGACTTGAGCAAATCGCAACAGAATTGCGCGACCGCCATCACGTCAAAGTTGAAGTCATCACCCTCGATCTCGCAACCCCAACTTCAGCTGAAAGGCTGCTCGAACGTTGCCAACAGAAGCAACTAGAAGTCGATACCCTCATCAATAACGCAGGCTTTGGCATGATGGGTTCCTTCGACCAGCAAGATCTCGATAGAGTGCAAGAGATGATTTTCCTCAACCTCGTTACACCCACTAAGCTCATTCACCTGTTTCTACCCATGCTTAAACAATACCAAGGGCGTATCTGCAACGTGGCATCCACAGCTGGATTCCAACCGCTCCCCTATACTGCCGTTTATAGCGCCACCAAAGCCTACCTCCTCGACTTCTCAGAAGCCATCAGTGCAGAACTAAAAAGCAGCGGCGTTAGCGTGACAACACTATGTCCTGGACCAACGCAAACGCCCTTCTTCGCCGCAGCTGGAATCAAAATTGACCAGACACGTATGATTCGTCAAACTCCAGAGCAAGTCGTCGAAGCTGGCATCCGTGGTTTAAAGAAACGCAAGCGGCTTGTCGTTCCTGGGTGGCTTAACAAGTTGATGGTTTTCAGCGTCCGGCTAGCCCCACGCTCCTGGGTTTTATCCATTGGACAATTCATGATGGGACACTAATGCACACCAAAATCCTTACTTATCCATTCGTTGTCAAAGAAACCTATCTCGATGTCTTCGGCCATATGAATAACGCTGCCTACCTCACAGTCTACGAAGAGGCACGCTGGGATCTCATCACCAAACATGGCTGGGGTCTAAAAAAAATTCTTGAAACAGGGCTAGGACCAACGATTCTAGAACTAGACCTACGTTTCCTCAAAGAGCTGCGTCTGCGTGACGAGGTCGTCATTGAAACCCACTTAGTTAGTTATGAAAGAAAAGTAGGCAAGATGGCACAGAAGATGGTACGTGAAGGCGAAATATGCAGCACCTTAACTTTGACGTTTGGCCTATTCAGTTTAACTGAAAGGCGACTCGTCACGC
>CAMFKD010000018.1 GCA_945957095.1 uncultured Chlamydiae bacterium | reverse complement strand
GCAGAAATTGCTGCTGATCTCGTTGGGTCTGTGGTAAATTGTGCAACAACGCGACCTAATAGACGAAATGGACCCAATAATTACCTTAGTCCACGCCGTCCATGTCCGTCGTCTATTATTTACATAATAATTATTTGACTATTCGCTTAAATTTTCTCTCTTTTGATAGAGTACGCCTTAGTTTCATTAGATAGGGGAACGGGACACGATGGCGGCTCCAGCGATACCCAATGCATTTATTTGGCGGCGACTACACTCTTTCACAGGGATATGGCTCGTTCTTTTTTTGATCAGCCACCTGCTCACTAACTCACAAGCGGCTCTCTACATCGGTGCCGATGGACAGGGATTTATCGATTCTGTGCAGTCGATTCACCATTTACCCTATCTCCAAGCCATTGAGATCGTACTGCTCGCGGTACCTTTTGCCGTTCATATTGCCTATGGTTTGCATCGCCTGTTTATGGCGGAGCCGAATTCGGCGCCATCCGATGGCAGCAAGCCAGCTTTAGGGGAATATCCCCGCAACCGCGCTTTTACTTGGATGCGTCTGACCTCTTGGTTGCTCTTGGTTGGGGTGATTGCCCATGTTGTTCACATGCGTTTTGTGGAGTATCCATGGCATGTCGAAAGAGATGGACAACAATACTACATGACCGTTCTGAATGTTGACTCAGGCCTCTATACGTTGTCCGAGCGATTAGGTGTCGAGCTGTTTGACACCAAACGCATCGATGCAGAAAGAGCGCCTGTCGTCGGAGGCAAAAAGCCTGTTGCAGAAGCTAGTGAGTCATTTCGCCTTCTCGAGGGACCGGAAGCGCAGGTCTTTAGCGAGACTAAGCTGCATGAGCTACGCGACGAACAGGATCGTCAAGAGCAGGCACGATGGGTTGAGGCGTTGCATCGAGAGCCGATCAATGACCGCCAGGTCATCGTGGTTGCTAAGGATTTTGGAACGGCTTCGTTGCTGATCGTCCGTGAAACATTTAAATCGCCATTTATGGTGGCGCTCTACTCACTATTCGTCTTGGTTGCCTGCTATCACGGTTTTAATGGGTTGTGGACATTCTTGATTACTTGGGGTATCACCCTGACAGAGCGTTCCCAGCGCTTAGCTTTGTGGCTGTCGACGGGCTTGATGGTGTTGGTTTCTTTTCTGGGATTAGCGGCAGCGATAGGCACTTATTGGCTTAACTTGAGACATTGATCTATGGCAAACTCATCAGCTCATAAACAGGTGATCGTTGTTGGTGGCGGCTTAGCAGGCCTTTCTGCTGCCTTAAAATGCGCAGAAAAGGGATGCCACGTCAAGTTGGTATCGGTGACAGCAGTAAAGCGGTCTCACTCCGTATGCGCACAAGGAGGCATCAATGCCGCTATCAATACCATGGGAGAAGATGATTCCCCCATCATCCATGCGTATGACACGATTAAAGGCGGCGATTTTCTCGGTAACCAACCTCCCATCTTAGAAATGTGCTTAGCCGCACCGTCGATTATCTTCATGATGGATCGCTTTGGCTGTCCTTTTAATCGCACACCAGAGGGCAACCTCGACTTCAGGCGTTTTGGCGGGACACTCTATCATCGCACGGCATTTTGTGGCGCATCAACAGGGCAGCAGCTTCTCTACGCATTGGATGAACAGGTACGCCGCCACGAAGTTAAAGGGGCTGTAGAGAAGTATGAGGGCTGGGAGTTCATGCGGCTGGTCTTGGATGACCAGGGTGTGACACGTGGTGTCGTCGTCATGAATCTCTTCAACCTGAAGTTAGAGGTCTTGAAAGCAGACGCCGTCGTCATCGCCACGGGAGGGTGTGGGCAGATCTTCAAGAAATCGACAAACTCCACCTTCTGCACAGGCGCGGCTAACGGGCGCCTCTATATGCAAGGGATGCATTATGCCAATGGCGAATTTATCCAAATCCATCCGACAGCGATTCCAGGTCCTGACAAGCTACGTCTGATGTCGGAGTCTCTCCGAGGTGAGGGTGGGCGTATTTGGGTCTATGGTGATGCGTCCAAGACGATCACTGATCCGTCTGGCAAGGAGATCCCTTGTGGCAGAACGGGTGAACCGTGGTATTTCTTAGAGGAGATGTATCCTTCCTTCGGCAATCTGGTGCCTCGCGATATTGGTGCACGGGAGATTTTACGCGTATGTGCCTTGGGCCTGGGTGTTGAAGGTAAGGACCAGGTGTATCTCGATGTGTCACATCTTTCTGAACGCGATTTACGCAAGCTAGAAGCTGTCTTAGACATCTATAATAAGTTCACTGGTGATGACCCTCGTAAGGTCCCAATGCAGATCTTCCCCGCTGTCCATTACACCATGGGAGGTGGTTGGGTGGATTGGCCCGCGATCGATGATGCGGACCGTTGGGATCGCTTCCGCCATATGACAAATATCCCAGGCTGCTTTAATGCTGGAGAATCGGATTATCAGTACCATGGCGCCAACCGCCTCGGGGCTAACTCGCTACTGTCTTGCATCTTCGGCGGTCTGGTCACAGGGCTGGAGGTGCCGCGTTATCTCAAAAGCTTACCTTCCGATAGCAAGGATATGTCATCAACGATCTATGATCGTGCACTTCAGGTTGAGGAAGAGTTTAAGCGTGATCTCCTGTTGCGCGATGGCGGTGAGAACATCTTTAAACTCTCGGATGAGTTGTCCGATCTCTTAGTTCAGAATGTCACTGTGGTGCGGGATAATGCTTCTTTACGCCGCACCTTAGAGGGCATTAAAGAGATTCGTGAGCGCTATGGCCACATCAGTTTGGCAGACCATACCCAGTTTGCTAATCAGACCTATATCTTTGCTAATCAGTTTCGCAGTATGCTAGAGCTCGCTCTTGTCATCACCAAAGGAGCTTTGCTCCGCGATGAGTTTCGTGGAGCGCACTATAAGCCCGAATTTCCCAAGCGTGATGACGAAAACTGGTTGAAGACGACGATCGCCGCCTACGACGCTTCCTCCGATGAGCCCGTGATCACCTATGAAGAGGTGGATTGCCGCCACCTAGACCCTGTTCAGCGCGATTATAGCACAGCTAAAAGGGTCAAGCATGAGCTAAAAAATGTTCCAGACAACATTCCATTGCCGTTTTGAGGATAGACTATGTCGACGCGCTATACCTTAAAGATTTACCGTGGCAGTCCTGGGCATCAGTACTGGGAGGAGTTTGAATTTGAGCTGATCCCCATGGCCAACGTCATCTCTTCTTTGATGGAGATTCAGAGAAACCCAGTGAACAAGCAGGGCAGTCAGGTGGCCCCTGTGGTATGGGAGCAAGGGTGTTTGGAGGAGGTGTGTGGTAGCTGTTCGATGCTGATCAATGGCAAGCCGAGACAAGCTTGTACAGCCTTAATCGCCCCAATCATTGCCCAAACAGGCAATACGACTATTACGGTGGCTCCTCTGACAAAGTTTCCCTTGGTACGTGACCTCATTGTTGACCGCAGCGTGATGTTTGAGAATTTGAAGAAAGTATCGGGATGGATAGAAGCTGATGGTGCCTATGACCGTGGCCCTGGACCGAAGATGAGTCAGCGTAAGCAAGAGATACGCTATGTGTTATCGACCTGCATGACCTGTGGCTGTTGCAGCGAATCTTGTCCACAGGTCAATAGCCATACGCAATTTATGGGCCCTGCGCCTATCGCACAAGTGAGGTTATTTAACTCGCATCCAACAGGCCACATGCAGGCTGCTAAGAGGCTGAGGCCTTTGATGGAAGCGGGAGGCATTAGTGATTGCGGTAATGCGCAAAATTGTGTCAGAGTGTGTCCCAAGAAGATCCCTCTTACAGACGCTATCGCTTCTATTGGGCGCGATGTTACGCTACAAGCACTGAGGGATCTTTTTAGCTTTCCTGATAGAGAATAGCAGGGAGTATTGTGATGGTAGACGTCGCGTTTCCTCATTCATCAGCAGCACCTAACTATCGTTTATCGCTGCTGTGTGTCTTACTCGTCAAGGCATGTCTCATGGTGTATGTCATCATGCATGCAGGCATAGGTTTAGGGCCTGATGAAGCGCAGTATTGGACCTGGAGTAAGCATCTGGATTGGGGGTACTACAGTAAGCCACCAGCCATAGCTTGGCAGATTTTTGCCGGCACTTATTTCTTAGGCGATACGGAGTTGGGAGTGCGTACTGGAGCCCTTATCATCGCCTTTCTGCTTCCTTGGGCCGTCTTTGGTTTGGCTAAGGCTTGCGATCTGAAGAGCGCTACAGCTTTTTGGGCTGGAGCTGTCATGGCGTTGTCACCGTTAGGCATCTTGTCGAGCCTATTTGCGACTACCGATGGCGGCTTTGTACTGTTTTGGACGTTGGGGTTGGTTCCAGTTATCGCAGCTATTCAACAGAACAAAGCACCACATTATCTTGTCACTGGTTTGTGCGTGTTGTTGGGAGCGCTGTATAAATGGACAGTGTTTACCTTATGGGGCGTAGTGGCTGTTTTGGCCATCTTGTATCCCTGCCTGCGTCGCCGTAGCGCTTTTGTCGGTGTGTTGATCTCTTTGCTTGGTTTTTTTCCTAGTGTCATCTGGAACCGCGATCATGATTGGGCGACGTTTCGACATGTGTGGTCGACAAACATTGTAGGGAACAATAGTGGCGGTTCGCATGGTGTTTTTCATGGCAATTTTTTCGATTTTATTGGCGCTCAGATTGCCCTTTTGTCCCCCATTTTCTTCGTTCTATTTGTGTTAGCGGCTGTAATTCTTTGGAGGCATCGGCAGAAGGTGCCTCCTGGCGTTGCTGCTTGCGGTTACATTAGCTTGGCGATCTTCGCTCTTTATGCGCTGTTTAGCCTCTTCACTAAGATCCAAGGGAACTGGTGCGTCTACGCGTATCCTCCGGCCATCGTCTTCCTCTGCTGGTATACATGTGAGTGGTTACTAAGTGGTAAGCCTTGGCTGTTTGCCGGTACGGTGCTCTCGATTCTTCTGATGATCGGTGTCCTTTACTTACCGCGCATACAATCACATGATCTGTTAGAGGCGGCTCCCATCCCTTATAAGGTCAATCCTTTTAGGCATAATTTAGGATGGGATCGGCTGCAGGCGGAGCTTACAGCTGTCTCTTTCGATCCTGAGCGCGATTTCCTCTTTGGCAGCCGCTATCAGACGACAAGCATTCTCAGCTTCTATAATGAGTGGCAAAAACGTGCTTACTTTTTCAACGTTGATCGAACCCGGCGCAACCAGTTTTCCTATTGGCCGGGGATGCCGCAGGAGCAACTGGGTGCCACTGGTTTTTTTGTCGACATTGAACAAGGCAGCGATCTCGACACATCACCTTCAGAGAAGGCTAAAGCAATCAAAAACCGGCTAAAACCCTATTTTAGTGAAGTGCGCTTCTTGGGGCGGCGGCCGCTTTTCTTTAGCAACGGTAAACTTGCGAAGAGCGCTTTGATTTTCGAGTGCATTAAATATAACGGCAAAGTGCCGGAAGATCCGCATAAGTTCTAGGATGAGGTAAGGCTATGTCAGCGACGATTATTGTCTATACAGGTATTCCCGCTAGTGGAAAAACGACGGTGTTAGATGCTGCCTTGAAGGTGTGTCCGTACGTCACCGTCGCCAACTACGGCGAAGCGATGCTCAAAGCCGCCGCTTTGAAAGAGGTGGATCGCGAACGCTTGCGCAAGCTCCCCATCCATGATCAACAAGAGATTGGTCATAAGGCTGCTCAACATATTCTGGCGGGTGCTCAAGGTGTCGTCATCATCGATACTCACGCTCTTATCAAGACCCCTGTCGGCTTCATTCCCGGAATGCCGCCTAAAATCTTAGACATCCTTAAGCCTCATGCTTTCGCTGTCGTCGAAGCAGATCCCAAGGTTACCTATGAGAGGCGTCGCAAAGATCACTCTCGTCAACGTGACAATGAGAGTATTGAGGAGATCCATTATCACCAAGAGATCAATCGGGCAGTTATCGCCTCCTGTTGTGCCGCTTGTGGTGCTGTCTATGCGCCCATCGATAACGGAGGTACGCCTGCAGAAGCCGCTGCACAGCTTGTCCGCCTCATCCGCTTCCTCCATGACGAGCTGTTATAGAGCGAGTTTATCTATTTGCCAGGAATACTTTCGTAGCTTGCAGCAAACTCGCAGCCATTTGAGCAACAGGGCGTCCCTCTCTTTCTATGATCCTGATACCATTCATCAGCGGTTTCGGCACTTCCCCAGCTGCCGCTTTTTCCCTTTGATAGTTTCTTATCGCTGTCACATATTCCATGCCCTCGGGTATTTTTGGAGCTGGATGAGACAATAATTCGAATAGGTTCATCTTGTCTGCTTCGTTGCTGCGAATACAAATCATGATGTACCAATCTACCGCATTAAGCGTTGTGCGACTGCTGATTAGGCTGGCTATTTCTGGATCGAAATCACGGCCAAAATTGGATATCATAAGACTTCCATATAACGTATGACCACGTAGGTGTTGCGCTACCCCATCGCCCAAAGGAGCATCGACATCCAAGACTCCTTTGTCTAAAAGAATGCGAAGCATCTCTTTGTCTTGTGGGCGACTTGTTCCATCCGACATACGACTACGAAGTGAATTCATAATCTTGCTGCTTTGTTCCGTTGTCAGCTTGGCTTCTGGTAATTCTGCCCATAGTTCCAGCCAGTCAACCTTACCATTCTCAAAGGCTTGGATTAAGTGCTCGGTGCAATCGGAATGATACCCGAATTCTTTTATTAGTTCTTTTGCTATATCGATATTATCAAATCTAAATGATTTCAATATTATATAATCTATCGTTTCAGGATTCCCTCTAAAAAAGGCTAAATTCGATTTGATAAGTGATAAGGCGTCGCTAAGATCTCCACTTTCAGCACATTCTATCGCTATCTCGAGACACCTTTGATTCCGCCCTCCTTCAAACAGCTCTATTATGTCTTTGGGTGCACTGCTTTTAATGCTCAATTTTCCACCGTGATCAGCTCTTGGTCTTAGGTTAAAGAGCATTCGAATGCCATTTTCTGAGATCAGATTCCAATGACTTTCAGGGACATCAAAATCCCATACTTCACCTTCTGCTGGAATCTCTAGTTCAGCAAGAAGTGTCGCTTCTTCGATAGGAAACTCAGTCCAGCCAGATATGGTGCGACGCTCTTCGATATTTGACCAAACAGGGTCGTCACTTTTTCTGAATTGCACTGGAACTCCTCCCGGCTGCCTTTCGTGGAGCACGTGAATCAGCTCATGAGCGAGTATCAACTCATAGAAATAAGATAAACGCTCTGTTTTCCCGTTTCCCATTTCTACATTACATTCCCCTTCCGCAAAAGGATTTATCCAAACCCCCTCTTCCAAAGCTGTCATACTACGATTAAAAGAGTACTCTTCTACGATATGAACAGTCTCTGACATCTTTGACATAAGTCTTATCAGCTCTCGAGATGCTGATCGTGTACATAGCACTAAAATGGCGTCCACAATGCCCGCTCGAAAACTTTCATTTCCAACAATCTTTAAGCTTTCCACTTTAATGTACTCTGGCCCATCTGCGGTATCTCGTTTGGGCACTGCCGATCTTAACTGTTCTATCAGTTGCGAAGCTGCCTTCCATTCAGATTCCCTCATCGCATTGAGATAGGGCAGATCCGCTTCATAGTCGTCTTTAAAAATGATCACATCCCTATTAAAAAATGGGTTTGATTCAGGGATGCGAATTCTGGCAGTGTCGGAAAGATCGGGTTCTCTTTCATCGAGAGCCTCACCCAAAGGAGTGTCTTGGGAAGCCCATGCAGCCAGTTCTTCTTCGTTGTTTGTAAAACGGCCTGGGACTATCTGTTGGTAGGTGGGTAAACCGCCTGTTAGCTGGTCAGCAGTCTTTTGAGTCAGCGGATCGCCAGAGATTGTTGTGCCACCGCTTCCCAAAATAGCACTGCCGAGATCCATCTTTTCTGTAGATGTATCAATAGGTTTAGGTGTTACCGGAACTTGGCTTGGGGGCCCTATAGGTTTTGGTTCTATCGATCCCGGTTCTTGAATGTTCATGTTACTTGCCTATATTAACTAGATAATTATACTAGTATTATAATAAATATATTTAATAATTACAAAAAACATAGGTTTAATTTATTGTTATTTTTATTTTTAAATTCGTATTATCAACGGAATTACCCAACAACGCTGGGGATGAGAAAAAAGGCGAGCTCTGCTATACTGAAGCTGGCTGCTGCTAGGGAAACCTACAGGAATACAAGTTCGTCAACGATATTTTTTCTTTAGGGGATCACGACGTCATGGCTATGATATTTTCTAGCCTTGGGAAGTGAACCCACCTGCATAAGGCTGGTTGAAGGCTTATCTTGGAGAACCCTAGCGGCGGTCTTTTTCTTTTCAGTAAGAACTTTCCCTGTAAGTGTTCACCAAAGGGTATTTTTGTACTTAACATTCTGTAATTCAATTATTTACCACAGAGATCACAGAGCACACAGAGAAGAAGAGCCATTACGACCTCCCCTCTGCAGGATGATTTGTATACTCCTCTGTGTGCTCTGTGATTTCTGTGGTAAATAATTGGCTATTAATTTCTTATGTAAATGCATTGGGATAGGTAAGCATGTACCTTTCCTTCCCCTCATTCCTTAAGTTGACAGCATTAGGTGAACATGTACGTAGTCAATGGTGTAATAACGTCGTTGCTGTACGATGATGGATAGATAACACTTCTTTCGCTTGTTCGAGCGGTGTGTTGAGCACATGGAACTGATGGCGGAGTTGTTGGACGATACCCGTTAAGAAAGCATGCGGGCAAGGGAGATGGTCTTTGAGACGACAGAGGAAGTCGTTGTGGTTTCGCTCTTTCCGATACGTGGGGCGACGCTCTGGTAGAAGCAGATATTGCATGTTGTCGGCATCGTAATCCCACAGCAAAGAACTATGATGCAGCCAGCGATCCTTCTTCAGGTATTGGGCATTACCGCCAAACTTATGATCGCCGAGGACATAGTCATGTTCGCGAAGACTGAAGAGAGGATGAGGTAGCAATGGGGCATACAGCTTTTCTGTCCAGCGCATAATTGGTTGAGGATAAGGCTCTACCGGAACAGCGTGATGGCGGCAGATTAAGGTGATAAAGAGGGTATGATGATCGACAACGACGGTGCCACCGCCGCTGAAGCGTTTGATTAACGGGACTGGCTTGTTCGAAAGCAACTCCTGGTTGAGAAGGCGTTCTGGCTTGCCTGAAATGCCCATCACGATGGCTGTCGGTGAACCGTGGTTGATGAGGCACCAGTTGCGTGTGTCCGCGCGTACCAACGCTTCTTCTAGCGCTAATTGGTCCCAGATGGGATATCCCTCAAGTTGAAGTAGGTGTATCTCTTCCATTGGACACAAGAATACAGGATTCAGAATCCAGAATCTAGAGAGTTACTCGTTTACCTTTTGCTCTCTGCCTTTTGTAGGGCGATGATGAGAACGGAGATATCGGCGGGGCAGACACCAGCAATGCGAGAAGCCTGGCCGAGGTGATGAGGTTGGTGATGAGAGAGCTTTTGGCGTGCTTCGGTGCGCAACCCTAGCACCGATGCGTAGTCGAAGCCTTGGGGGATGGCGATTTTTTCGATGTGGCTGAGCTTTTCGACTTCTTGTTCCTGACGGCCGACATAGCCAGCGTACTTGAGATGCAACTCGATCTGGAAGTTGATGTCAGGACCATGGTCGACGACAGCCTCTGGATGGTCGTTGACAAGGGACGTGTAACTGTTTTCAGGACGGCACAGGAGCTGAGCTAAGCTGTAACCTTTGCCATCGATCTGGCGGAAAGTGGTTTGCAGCCTCTTGATTTCGCTTTGGATTAGGGCACGCTTGTGTTCTAGCACATCATAGCGCCCTTTATCGATTAGGCCTAGCTGGTAGCCATAATGCCTTAGGCGTAGATCGGCATTGTCTTGGCGAAGTAAGAGGCGGTATTCAGCACGGCTCGTGAACATGCGGTAGGGTTCATCGAGACCTTTTGTGATCAAATCGTCGATCATCACGCCAATATAGGCCTCGGAGCGGCTGAGAACAAGCGGAGAGCGCCCAGCAACTTTGTTGGCTGCATTGATGCCAGCCATGAGCCCTTGTGCGGCTGCTTCCTCATAGCCTGTCGTGCCGTTGATCTGGCCGGCGAAGAAGAGCCCCTCTACACTCTTAGACTCTAGCGATGGCTGGATCTGACCGCTGATGAGATAGTCATACTCAATGGCATAAGCCGCCCGCATGATCTCAGCGTTGCGTAGAGAAGGGATGCTGCGCAAGAACTGGTATTGCACCTCTAGCGGTAGTGACGATGAGATACCATTCGTATAGATTTCATCGGTTTGCAGACCCTCAGGCTCCAGAAAGATTTGGTGGCGTTCTTTGTCTGCAAAACGCACTACTTTATCTTCGATCGAGGGACAGTAGCGCGGTCCCACGCTTTTGATTGCACCCGAGTACATGGGAGAACGGTGGATGTTATCGAGAATGATCTTCTTCGTTTCTTCTGTGGTGTAGGTGATGTGGCAGGATACTTGCGATAACGTAGGTGCGTCAGGAGGGTCATAAGAGAAGCGGACATCTCCTTCACCAGGCTGCTCTTCGGTTAGCGACCAATCGATGGAACGCCGGTGAATGCGCGGGGGGGTTCCCGTCTTGAGGCGACCGAGCTTGAAGTGATGGGCGCTGAGGCTTTCAGACAAGCCAATAGATGGCATATCGCCAGCTCTGCCACCGCTAAAATGTGTTTCGCCAATATGGAGCAGGCCGCGCAGAAAGGTGCCAGAGCTGATGATCAGACACTGTGTGGCGTAACATACACCTTCCTTAGTGATGACGTGAGTGATGCGGCCGTTTTCGACTAGCAACGCATCGAGCATACCTTGCATCAGGTGTAGGTTAGGGGTCTGCTCAATCCGCCGCTTCATTTCCGTCGCATAAGCTAACTTGTCAGCCTGTGCTCGTGGAGCCCAAACAGCGGGTCCCTTGGAACGGTTGAGCATACGGAATTGGATACCGGTGGCATCGATGACTTTGCCCATCTCACCACCTAGTGCATCGATCTCGCGGACCAGTTGCCCTTTAGCGGTGCCGCCGACGGCTGGATTGCAGCTCATCTTAGCGACGGTGTCAAGATTCATGGTAAGAAGTAAGGTGCGAGCACCCATACGAGCTGACGCCAGTGCTGCTTCACAGCCTGCGTGGCCAGCCCCCATGACAATGACATCAAATGGTTCAGGATACTTCCACATAGCTACCCTTAATAATTATGGACGATAGCGCGTGGCGATCCTCATCGTGTACTAGCGGTTTTTATGACGGTCGCGGCGACTGCGCTTTTTGCGTTTGTGCTTAGCAATTTTCTGGCGTCGTTTCTTCTTAACAGAAGACATAGGAGCTCCCTTACAGCAGTTTCATCCAATTAGCCATTAAGCTTACCGATCTCCGGGGAAAAAGTAAAGGCAGAATTTCCCTACTCTTCGCCGTAGCCGCCAAAGGAATGCTGTGGACTTGGGTTGGGGTCGTCGCTATGAAGGAATTTTTCGAGACTAGCAAACTGAGCGTATTCTTTGCGAAAGGCTAAGTGGACGCTGCCGATCCCGCCATGGCGGTTTTTGGCAACGATGCATTCGGCTTGTCCAGGTTTATCATGTGGATCGTAGTATTCTCGACGAAATAGGAATAGGATAACATCCGCATCTTGCTCTATGCTGCCCGATTCTCTTAGGTCGCTCATGACGGGGCGATGGCCGATCCTTTCTTCAACCTTTCTAGAGAGCTGAGAGAGGCAGAGAATCGGAATATTCAGTTCACGGGCAAGGTTTTTCAGCAGCCGGGAAATCTCGGAGATCTCATTTTGACGGCTATCGCTGGCTCGATTGGTAGAGCCTGTGAGTAGCTGCAGATAGTCGATGACGAGAAGTTCGATGCCATGAGCCTCTTTCATGCGTCGGGCTCTGGCGCGCAGATCGTTGATGCTGAGGCCTGGTTGGTCATCGATTACTAAAGTGTGGTCTTTGATCCTTTCTACGCAGGCGTAGATATCTTGATATTCCCTGCCGCTAAGGGAACCCTTCTTAATTTTATCTGACTCGACCTGCGCTTGAGAGCAGATGATACGATGAACAAGCTGCTCAGCGCTCATTTCAAGCGAGAAGATGCCGATGGGCTGACCACTCTTAAAACAAACATTTTCAGCGATATTGACGGCAAGAGCCGTTTTACCCATAGCAGGGCGTGCGGCTAGGATGATGAGGTTAGAGCGGCCAAGGCCGTTGAGGAGGTTGTCAAGGTCGTAGAAGTGTGTCTGAACGCCGGTGACGCCAGGGTCATCCTCACCCCGTGTTTGGTATCGCTCTTGGCGCTGTTCCAGCTCGCGCAAAAACGGAATTTTGGCTTCGCTTTTTGTGCCATCGAGGATCTCGCGTAATAGGACACCTTCGCGGGCGTGAGCGGTCTGGCCAATCTGAAAGAAAAGCTGCTGAGCATTATCCAGAGCGGCCATGACATTATCTGGTTCATCCATCGCACCCGTTTCGATCATCTGAGAGGCGTGGATCATCCGGCGCAGCAGTGCTTTGTTGTGGACTAATGAGGCATATTCTTCGATATGAGCAGAGGTGCCGGCGTATTGGGCAAGCGTTGCTAGGTAACCGACACCGCCGATGGCTTGAAGCTGCTCCTTGCGTTTTAGCTCTTCGGCTACCAGATGCACATCGACTGCTTGGTCTTTTTTGTAAGCACTTTTTAGAACGGCAAAGACGAGCTTATGCTCATTGTAGAAGAAGTCATTTTCATCCAGGATGCCTGCAGCAATATTTAGAGCATTGATGCTCGTCAGCATGCAGCCGATGACCATCATTTCCGATTCTTTTGAAGAGGGAGGGCTTTTCAGCTTTGGCTTTGCGTCATTCATCGTGATTGGTCGTGGGTTGGCATTGTTCACCTTTTCTGTCAGTTTTCGGCTGGCTGCGGGGTTCTCATCTACCGCATCCGCCTCCTCAGCAATAGCTGAGGCTATTCCCTCGTCGTCGACTGCGGCATCTGAGCCCCCCTCGCCTCGCCGAAATTCTGCCTGAAAGGGCGAACAAGGCCAATGGGGTTAAGTAAATTGGCTTATGACGATAAGGCAAAATCGGTCAAAAGTCCAGCCTTGCGGGAAAAGAGTTGCCGCAGCTATGATTGCCGCATCGTGCGAGGAAAGATGGCTGAGTGGCCGAAAGCACGTCCCTGCTAAGGACGCATACCCGCAAGGGTATCGAGGGTTCGAATCCCTCTCTTTCCGCTCCGGGCTTCGACCTTAGGGTCGAAGCCCTTTTTTATGTATATGTTTATGGGGTAGTTTTTTCGCGCCCGCGCCCGATTTATGGACTCCGGGCTAGGCCATGCACACGGGCGCGGGCACGAATCGGAATATAGATGAACATGTACTTTTTTGTTACTTCTTTATAGTTTATTTAATTCGTATGATATACCATTGCTTTATCATAACAAGATAGGAGATTATCTAAATGGTAAGACAAGTAAGTTTTTCTCTATCTTCGCTGTCGAAGACTTATATTGCACCTCCGCAGATCTCTCGATTGCACAAGACTGACCTGCACAAGCGGATTGGCGGCAAGGCTTTCACACCCAACGTTGGCACTTCTCCAGGAGCTGTCTCTACAAGGACGGCACAACCGTTGAAGGGAAGTGTGAGTCTGAAGAACGAGTTCCTGCCAGCGCTACGGACTGTGATTGGGACATCTGGCAAGTGGCTTCTTGGAGGAACCGGGAATATGCTGTTGGGAGCTGCTGCCTGGACCGGTGTACATGCTGTTGCTAGTGGCGGCGCGTCGTTACGCGTGTTGCAAGGACAGGTGAGTGGTAAGCGATATGCCGACAGTCCTTGGACTTATTCAAAGATTCTGGATAGAACTTTATCCTCTATGGAAGAAGGATTAGAAGTCTGCCCTAGAATACCTGAAAACGTGATGGAATGGTGCAACCTCAGCCGCACTGGTCTCTTGAATGACGGTTTGTGCGTTACCGAGGATAATCTTAAAAGCCCATGGTGCAATCCAGAACAACAAAAAAACATGACCAAGGCTTGGTGCAAGTCGGACTACAAAGCCATCGCGGTGTTGGATGGGGTTTTTGGAGATGACGTTAGGCGTTTTGTCGGTGAAAGATCCTCTATTACTGCCGTTCTTAATGAGGTGTTTTGGCGCGGACTGGTTCAAGATCTGATCTTTAAGCGTGGTCTTGGGTCTATTGTGCGTCAGTTTTCACCAAAGAAGGCCGATGCTCTGGTCGACAGCAAGGTTTATGCTGCTTGTCGTATCTTGTTCACGAGCTGGATATCCTCAGCTATTGCTACTCCATGGAGCAACCAAGTCGGTGAGCGTTTTGCTGGCGAAGCGTGGCGCGATCAATGGTTAATGGAAGCCGTTTGCGGCCTGCTGAAAGAGACACTCGGCTTGTCGGCAGCTATTGGTGTACGCATAATTAATAATCAGGTTGTAAATGTGCTTTCGCCCGGTGAGACATTACCAGATGATGCCAAACTCGCCCTGTCTGGATTCATGTATGGCCGGCTAAAAGCTAAGAGCGATGAATAGGACTGCGACGCAGTGTCAGAATAGCGGCATAGGCCACGCCTGACAGAAGCGCTATCGTGGCGCCTACGGGCCAGTCGAGGTGATAGGCGGCTACCGTTCCCGAGAAGGAGAAGAGGGCGTTAAGGCCTACGCCCAGCAGCATCATGGTCGTCAACCGCGAGGTGAAGAGGTTGGCAATGGCGGCAGGGATTGTCAGCATCGTGAGGACGAGGATGATGCCGACGACTTGGATAAGCAAAACAGTCGTCACAGCTACTAGAACCAAGAGAAGCATATAGAGAGCTTTCACTGGCTGGCCTTGCAGTTTAGCCTGTTCCTCATCGAAGCAGATGGCGAGAAATCGTCGGTGGAGGACGATGACGGCGATGACAACCAGGACATCAAGACCGAAGAGTACCCAGAGGTCGCTCGGCGCCACCCATAGAATATTTCCGATCAACAGATTAGTGAGTTCAACGTTATAGCCTGGTGTTTGTGAGATAAACAGGACACCGATGGCTGTGCCAACGGACCAGAGGGCAGCGATGACGGAATCTTCACGCTCTTTGTAGTAGAGGTGGACCCAGCCGATGATGAGGGCGGATAGAATAGCCGTCACCAAAGCTCCTTGGAGAGGCGTAACACTTTCGACGCCTTTGGCCCTCTGAAGCCATAGACAAAGGCCCATCCCCGCTAAGACCGAGTGGGAGATGCTGCCGCTGATGAAGACAATGCGCTTGACGACGACGTAGGAACCGACGATGCCGCTGCAGACGGAGGCAGCAAAGCCAGCTAATACAGCTGACATCAGCAGAGGATTGCTGACCAATGCTTCAAAAAACGACAACATCGGCTACTCTTTCTCCTTTTTAGAGGCAGATCCAAGAGGTGTTAGGAGCGGTCGGTGGTAGAGGCCCAGAGCGAAGTGCTCGCATACCTCGCCGGGCTTCAGGTCCATGGCCGTTCCTTGTACGCATAAGATGCGTTCCACACGTTCGATAACGGTCTGTAAGTCATGAGTGACCATCACGACAGTCATGTCGCCACGTAGCATTTGCAGGAGACTGTAGATCTCGGTCTGAGCCTCGGGATCGACACTACTGGTAGGCTCGTCGAGGAGAAGCAATTTAGGCTGCGACACTACGGCGCGCGCAATGAGGACACGCTGCGCTTGCCCGCCCGACAAAGCGCCAAAGGGGGCTTTGGCGAACTCTTTGAGGTTGACTAATTCTAATGCTTCCCAAGCCAGTCTCTTGTCCTCAGAGCTATGAGCGCCATACCATGGCAGCGTCGCTAAGCGACCTGTCAAGACGACATCGAGGGCTGAGATGGGAAATAGCTTGTCGAATGGAAGCCGCTGCGGCACGTAAGCGATATCACGATGTGCTTCCCACGGATCTTTACCCAACACTTTTAAGGTTCCAGATGTGGCTTTCAGAAACCCTAAGATGAGTTTGAACAGCGTGGTCTTGCCGCCGCCATTAGGGCCGATGATGCCGACAAACTCGCCTTCCTTAATCTGGAATGTGACTCCACTAAGGACCGGAACCGAGCCATAGGCAAAGGAAATGTCTTGTGCGACGATCGCGTCGGATGGCAAAGTGCTGGCTCCTTTAAGGGCTGGCAAAGTCATTGGAGATGGTGCGTAGGTTCTCCATGTAGTTTTCAGCGTAGGGGTCGAGCTTAACAAGTGAGGCGTTCAGCTGCCCAGCAACCAGCTTGGCTACTTTGTCGGGGTATTGTGACTGGGTGTAAATAGTTTTGACCTCCAGGCGACGCGCATTGTCGAGGAGTTGTGTCAGCTGGCGTGGGGAGGGATCCTTGCCTTCAATCTCAACAGGCATCTGATGGAGGTCATAGTCGCGACAAAGGTAGGCGTAAGCAGGGTGGGTAACCAATACGGTTTTGCCTTTTACCGGGCCTAGTAATGCTGTGAGTTGTCTGTCGAGAGCGTCGAGTTCTCGCAGGTGCTCCTTAAGCGCTTGGTCGTATTGTGCGGCATTGGCGGGATAGCGTCTCTTCAAAGCTTCCGCAACAG
>CAMFKD010000017.1 GCA_945957095.1 uncultured Chlamydiae bacterium | reverse complement strand
AACCGACGTCAAAATCATCAAATTCGCCCTCAAAAGCGACTTCTGCAATTACCTCATAAGGTCCATGATATCGATTGAGTCCATTACGTCTATTAGGTCCATGATGTCCATCGTCCATAACCGGCGAAATCTTGCCCTTCTTTCCCCTTCCCATTTAAACGAAAAAGCGGTACGCAATATCCTTTGTGTGAAGGGATTGGTATCGATGGATAAGCGGCCTGAGCCCGGATGGAATGGTGTTCGCAAGACACCAAGTCTGCCTGAAAGCTACCAGAGCATTGAGGTGCCCTCTCATTGGCCATGGTGGCGTAAGATGCTCGCTTTTGCGGGTCCTGGCTATCTGGTAGCGGTGGGGTATATGGACCCCGGTAACTGGGCGACGGATCTTGCGGGTGGTTCTGCCTTTGGCTATCGCTTACTCTGTGTGGTGTTGCTATCTAGTATCCTGGCCATTCTTCTGCAGTTCTTGGCTGGTAAGCTCGGGATTGTATCAGGGCGCGATTTGGCTCAAGCATGCCGTGATCACTTCTCACCGCCCGTTGCATTTGCCTTGTGGATCCTATGTGAAATCGCCATCTGTGCTTGTGATCTCGCCGAAGTCATTGGCTCGGCTATCGCCCTCAACCTTCTGTTTGGCTTGCCGCTACTGTGGGGGGTATTGCTGACTGCTGCTGATGTCCTACTGATCATCTATCTTCAAAGGTTGAACTTTCGCTACATCGAAGCCTTCGTCATCGTACTCATCGGATTGATTGCTGCTTGCTTTTGGCTGGAAATTTTCTTTTCACAGCCTGATTTAGGCTCTATTGTCGCTGGCTTGATCCCACACCCCGATATCATCCGCAATCCAGAGATGCTGTACATCAGCATCGGGATCCTAGGTGCTACGGTGATGCCACATAACCTCTATCTGCATTCGTCTATCGTGCAGACGAGGAAGTATCCCGATACCCTAGAAGGAAAGAGGGAGGCATTGAAGTTTGTCACGCTTGATTCCACGGTGGCTTTAACCATTGCTTTCTTCATCAATGCTGCCATCTTAATTGTCGCTGCGGCAGTGTTCCATGTTCAGGGACATACCAGAGTAGCTGAGATCGACGAGGCGTATCAGCTTCTCAGTCCATTACTCAATGTTTCCATCGCCAGCACTCTCTTCGCCATAGCGTTGTTGGCATCCGGACAGAACTCGACTCTGACTGGAACCCTAGCGGGACAGATCGTCATGGAGGGCTTTCTAGACCTACGCCTGCGTCCCTGGTTGCGGCGCCTGTTGACACGGCTCTGTGCGATTGTTCCAGCTATCATCTGCGTCTATTATTGGGGCTCCTCAGGTTTGGCTCAGCTGCTGGTATTCAGCCAAGTCCTGTTAAGCATGCAGTTAGGTTTTGCCGTCATCCCTCTGGTCATGTTTACAGGCGACAAAGCCAAAATGGGCGACTTTGTGAATTCGCGCTGGACTCAGGTCGTAGCATGGGCTAGCGCCATCTTAATCGTTGTTTTCAACATGAAGCTATTGGTGGATTTTTTTAGAGGGTGAGTATCATGTATCGAAAGATTCTTGTAGCCTTAGAACGCAGTGATGCCGACCAAAGCCTTTTGCCACATATCACCAAATTAGCCAAAACCCTTCAGTCACAGCTCCTGCTGGTTCATGTTGCCGAAGGGTGGGCAGCGCGTCATTACGATGAGCTGAAACTAAAGGAGTCGGAAGAGATGAAAGAAGATCGCCGCTATCTAGAGCAAGCAGCCGAGCAGCTGCGTGCACAAGGATTGCAGGTGAGTACCTATTTAGCTTTGGGAGACCCTCCACAAGAGATCTTAAATGCGGCAGAGCGCGAACAGTGCGATCTCATCGCAATGACATCACATGGCCATCGCTTTTTAGCAGACCTCTTTCTTGGTAGTACCATCGAGGAGGTCAGGCATCGCTCAACGGTACCTATCCTCGTCGTGAAATGGCGCCCTCACTGACACAAACCTTCACCAAATGGACGATGGACATCGACAGCATGGACGTAATGGACATTGTAGACGTCTCCTTTGTCCATTAGAGGTAATTGCAGAAGTCCATTTTGGGGCGAATCCGCGCTTTTAACGTCGGATTCGAATTTCTCGCAAATCGCCTATGCCTAACAGGATATGTCGATTTGCGAGAAACCGAACCGACGCCAAAATCATCAAATTCGCCCTCAAAAGCGACTTCTGCAATCACCTCATTCCGTCCATAAACCTTCATGCTATCTTTATCATTTCTTTGTATGTCTCTGCGACGATAATGCACATTTACGATAAGGTATAGGAGTTGATCATGGGCTTAGTCACATCGCTAGAGAAGTTTGTCACACAATGTGAAGGGATCGAGAAAAGGTTAGAGAGCGCAAAAGCAGTTGAGACATTGGACACCTTTACTTCTAATCGCTCTTTGGGCGGTTTCTGCGTTTCGGTATGGTCCAACATAAAGAACCACTCCGTTGCAAAAGGTTTAGATGAACTGGCCCATGCCATGGCGAAGCTCAACGTTCACTTAGCAGAGCGCAAACTTCCTCAGCTTGCTTGCCACCTCAATGGGCAAGGGATCCGGAATGCCGAAGGTGCAGAACATCAGATCTTCAGTTGGAGAAGACTGTTTCTAGGCAACGAAACGCACGAAGGACTCGCTAGTATGGAGACCTCCCAACAGCTGGCGAATGCTAAGGAAAGGGTAAAAGTTATCAAGGAACAGGCTATCGGATTGTTGACACGAGTGGAAGCAAAGAAAGGATTCCCCAAGGTCCGTGAAGTTCCAAAGAGCGATCCACATCATTGTCGCCCCGAAAACGAGGTGTCGCCTGAAGAAGTAAGTCTGAACTCCTCCAAACCTTCTGTCTTGCCAGCCAAACCTAAGCGTAAGGTGAAGGTGGTCACAGTCTACCGCGATCGCGAACCTGAACAGATATCAGCAGGAGCTACAGCCGCCCTTGTTGCACTCTTCTGCGCAGCTTATGTGACCTCGCGGATGATGTCGTCTCATCCTCTTAACCGCCCTCTTTTTGGCTTCACTCCGTGGTCGGTTAATGTTAGTCCTTGGTTTCGTATATTCTAGTGACATGTAGTTTAGTGATGATTCTATTGATATATTGTTTTTCTATGTAAATGATTCTATTTCTAGTCGATTGCGATAACAGGTGTTGACATGTTAACGTATTCTGAATAGAATGTTAGGATTATGTAAATATGTCTAATCTTATACACAAACGTGGTGATAATGATGATTCCTGATCCTCGCCCTAACCTTTGTGCAGAATATGGGCCATACTCTCCAACTGGTGTGATTTGCAATGGGTTTCAATCCGGGGCGGCTGCAGTCATTCAGCAAGTGGAAATGAAGGGACTTCAGTATCTCACAGGATTTATGAATGGTAATTTGGGTGCTTATGCTGGAGCAGGCACTCATCTTAACCTTCTGAATTTCCTTCAACAGATCAATTTTGGTAATCTGACAGGGGTGACCTTTGCAGAGATTCGCAAGTCTATTGATCAAGGGATTACGAACTTAAACATTTCCGATGCAGCACGGCAGATTAGTGAAGAATTGGACCGCAGCTTCACGTCATTTCGTACCATGAGTACGCAGCAATGGGAAAGCATGCTAAGGGAAATTGTATCAGGTCTATCCGCAGCTGCTCGCGATTATGTCACAACAGTGTTACCCTTTATGTTGCTCACCTCCTCTGTTATGCTGGCGACGCCACTATCGATCTACTATCTCTATAAAAAGATGGTGTATAACATTGGTAAGCCTAAGCTTGCTGGCGAAGTCTTCTATAACAGCCCTATTGACCGCGCGATCGAGTGGACTAAGGATGCCGTGATCGCTGGTGCTCATGGTGTTCGAAGCGGTATAAAGGCCGGATTTATCACTGCTGCAGCTATCTCAACATTAGCGAGTAGCTTTATTTTTAGTGCTGGTGTAAGCGAAGCGATACATGCTTTATCTAAGGTCGATAAATTTAAGCACTTAGAGACTATCCCACGCTTAGGCGATTATGAGCTTACACGCAATGCTGTCGACAATTCGTTCGGCATCTTTGAATCCATTGGACAACTAGGATCACCTTACTACACATCGAATCAGAATTACACCTTCCGAGATATGTTGGCTATTTGTTGGGCTGTCGGACTAATCTACGGAGTGAAACGCACAGCTTCTATCGGTTACGAAGCCTTCCTCAAATCGCGTAAGGGCGAGCCTGCTCCTATCTTCAGCACTTCCCTGCAGGAAGTGATCGATGGGATTGCTGCCTCCGTTAAGCACATCAAGCAGCATGGCGGCATCTTCCAAAACGTCTTGCTGCATGGTCCTGGTGGTACTGGTAAGACTCTCGTTGCCAAGTATATTGCACGCCAGTCTGGAATGAACTACCGCTTTATGTCGGGTGGAGACTTGGCTCAGTACATCAAGCGTGGCGAGCACGTGACGGAGCTCAACCAACTCTTTGAAGACATGAAGAACAGCCCCACGCCGACTATTCTCTTTATCGATGAAGCGGAATCGTTGTGCATGGATCGCGATAGGATGAAGAAGTCTGAATTGCTCGAACTGCTCAACGCCTTCCTAAACCATACAGGAGAACCCAGTAGGAACTTTATGCTTATCTTAGCGACCAACAGGCTGGGCGATCTAGATGACGCCGTACTGAGCCGTATGGACCACAAGCTGCATATTGCTCCGCCAGCGAGTGAAGAGCGTAAGAAGATGCTCGACCATTACCTGAACAAGGCCTTTAGTAAAGCAGAGATGAGAAAGTTCTTCGATGAAGCGACAGTCTTACAGATCGCCGAAGAGACTGAAGGACTCACGGGTCGTGCTATCTCTAAAATGGTGAATGCTCTGGTTGGACACAAGAACGCCAGCGCGGACAATAAGCTGACCGAAGATATGATCAGCCGCACTGTCGCACACTTTGTGGAGCAGGAGCGTGAAGTCAGCGAGATGCGTGGCAAGTTGGAACCCGGGGAAGAGGTTGAAGGGGTATCGCCCTTTGAGCCTGATTATATCCTAGATGATGAATTAGAAGCAGAACCTCCCAAGACCTTGCTAGGTCGAGTGAAAGCTCTCGTAGGTCATGTGTGGGTCTCTTGCCGTACTCTTCTAGACACTATTACAAAGGTGGTTCGCAACGCTCTCAAGTCCCTCCCTATCGTTGGTAAGTATTTCACGGCGAACAAGCTTTCTGTTGACATACAAAAGGATGGCCCTGAGCTTGAAGAACCATCAGAAACGGATGTTACGGATAAACCTATCGTCAGCGGCTCTTTAGCCAACCGGTTATACAGGGCGGTGGAGAATCATTTAGGTATGCGCTCTTTCCGCCATATCCCGATCGTGTTGGCCGCCACTCTTGTGACAGCCTTCTTCTTGAGAGAGCCACACACGAAGCGCTATCACTAGATGGCATAAAATCTCTCGCGGATAACCCCGCGAGAGAGGTATGATTTCAGCGATGAAGAAGCTGATTCAAGGAATTGTAGACTTTAGGAAGGGGCTAACGGAAGAAAGCCGTGCCCTCTTTGCCAAGTTGGCGTTGGGGCAAAAACCCGATGCCCTCTTTATTGCCTGTTCTGACAGCCGTGTCGTTCCCAACCTCTTTGCCTCGACAGAACCCGGCGACCTCTTTGTCTTGCGAAACATCGGAAACCTCATCCCGCCCTGCACAGACACGCCACAAGCTAACTCGGCTCAGGCGGCAATTGAGTTTTCGATCTTCTCTCTTGATATCTCTGATATCATCATCTGCGGTCACTCCGAATGTGGCGCTATGCTTGCCTTGACAGGGCAAGTCGATAGCCAGCAATGCCCACACCTAGTTTCCTGGCTTCAGTATGGACAGGAGTCTGTTCGAAAGTTACAAAGCGGCTTCAGCTGTGACACTAGCTTGTCCGAACATAACCAGTTATCTCAAGTCAATGTCCTACAACAGATGGAGCATGTGGCTAGCTATCCTTTCGTCCGCGAGCGCATGGAGCGTGGCGCTCTGCGCCTTCACGGCTGGTGGTTTGACATCGCCCATGCCGATGTTTACTGCTATGAACCTAGTCTCCTTCAGTTTGTCTTGATCGACGAACAAGAGGCAGAGTTAATCTACGCGCGTATGTTTTGAGAAGCTACGTTTTGACGTCATCCTCTGGCGAGGATGACGTCGTAGGTAGAGTTTCTAGCAGGTACGCAGAAGTCTTCTGCGTAAGCCCACTAGCAGTAAAGTAGAGCCTAATATCAGATAGGTTGAGGGTTCTGGAACTCTCATTTTACCCGATAATGTGCTGAGTAAAATATCTCCCGTGCTAGCTGTAATGCCAAGGTATTGATAAGCGCCAAAAGAGCCGGGAATACCCACAGTGGTGGGATAGTTGGCGCTACCTGACATGAGGAAGGCGCCAATGGATCCTAAGCTGTTGGATCCAAATATCTTCCATCCTTCTCCTTGCTGAACGCTGCCAAAAGACATCGTCACATTGGTCGGGTTTTGTGCCCAAAATTGCGCCATGTCCAGTTGGATATAGGTGCCAGGTTGAATTTCATGGTCGGTAGTGCCTACTGGAAATGCTAGGCCTAGACCTATCTCATCCCCGCCATCATTCTTGCCGTATAGGTTCGTAGGAATGTTGAGGGCATTATAGCCATGCGCTGTGACTGTCACACCGTTATTAGTGTAGGCTTGTGTTGTGGGCAAGTTGCCTGTTGGGTTATTAAAAACAAACGACCAATCAGCCCACGTGGGCGATGCAAAAGAGAACATCAGCCCGGCCAGCACAATACTTAGCTGCCGGCCTGCAACAAGGAGTCTAGATTTGATCATACAGCCTCCTAATTTATTGTTTTATTTTATATTTTTATTAAAGATGCATATTTACTTTTAATATGCTCTAAATTAGATTTTATCATGAAAAATTAACATATATCAATGAATAAAACGAATAGTTACGTAATTAATATTCGTAATATATTGATTATCAACGCTGTGTATTCGCGTCTTTTTTTTGCCATGGGAAGATGACGTTCCAATCGTCTTTCATGCTAATCACGATCCAATCGTTCTTCTTAGCTTCAGTCATCAGAGCGTCGGAAAATGTGCCAATTTTAGAATTAGGCCCATAAGCATATTCACGTTGAGCATCGTCGTGATGCACAAGAAGTTCCAAGCTAGCACCTTTGCCACCCTGGGTCCACTCGAGCATCTGCCTGTCACCATCGGAGTTACCGAAGGTAATGACAGGGCGTCTCCCAATGATGAGGTTAATACCTTCAGGCTTACCCTCTTTATCATCAAAGTAGAGGAGTTGTGGTAGTTTCATTAGAATGGGTTGGCCGTGGTTATAGTCGTACTTGACCTTGTCCGCGGTGCCAATGATGTGTTCTGGAGGCACTCCATAGACCGTGCTGGCATAGGAACGGACGAATTCCTGTCCTCCACCTGAGACGATGTATGTTTTGAAACCATTATTCCTTAAAAATTGCATCACCTCCAGCATAGGTTGGTAGATGAGTTGCGTGTAGGGACGCTTAAAGCGCGGATGAAGAGCTTTGTTCAACCACTCTTGGACGAACTGATGGAAGGCTTCGACACTCATTCCAGAATGTGTCTTGGAGATAACCACTTCAATATCTTCCCTGGATAGCTTGCTAAAGTCATCGGGTGAACTCTTAGCTAGAGTGGCAATTCGCTGGTTCCACCAAGAAGGCTGTGTGGGGGCCAGTGCTTTCAGCCTGTCGACAGTGAAATACCATTGCGTATAAGCTGGCTGCTCAACCCAAAGAGTGCCATCTTGGTCGAAGGCTGCAATGCGCTCGTCGGGAGGGATATAGTCTTTGCTATTATGGTCGGTAGCATTTTGGACAAAACGTAGGATAGCCGTTTTGGTTGGTCCAGCGTTCCAGGATGGTAGCGGGTCAGGGGTGGGGTTGGTTTCGCCCCAAACACAGGCTGTCAGGATATAGAAAACACTAAAGAGATATTGGAAGAGTCTGCGCATCTAGGCACTCCCTGCATTGACGTAGAAATCCTGATATACCGTGTTGTAGCGGTGGGCTTCTTTGCTGACAAGACTTTGTTGCATAATTCACCAGTGAGCCACAGAGACCAGTGAGGAGGAATGAGATGAGCGAGAAGAAATGAAACGTCTCAATCCACTATTCTAACACCTTCTTTCTATCCCAATCCTTCTCATAGATCTCACTGGCTCTCAGCAGCTTCCACTAAAATTTTTACCACAGAGAACACAGAGCGCACAGAGAAGGAAATGGAAAAACTAAGTACAATATTTTCTTAAAAATCGAAAGGGATGCCTCATTTTCTATTTTTCTCTGTGTTCTCTGCGCACTCTGTGGTGATAACTTCCTAAAAATGAGTGGGTAATATTTAAAGAGAATGACTGACTATCTCTGTGGTTAATTATTTAAAAAGTCATATTATTTTGTAATTGATTTTTATTTAATGTTTATTTATATTCCATGTAAAATAGGTGTAATAATGAATGTGACGTCGAACGATTTTCAATTAGTAAATAACTGGATACTAGACACAGAAGGGCCGACGTACAGTTGTTGCAAGCAGCACACGGGTATTCCTCGCTTCGTCATCGACAAATCTACAAATAGAAAATATTTTAATGAAACACCTGTACTGGTGGGTTTTAAATGTTTCCTTCTGAGCCTTGGGACGCCGTTAATTCATGTCCCTGCTGCACTGATCAACATGGCTTATCGCCTTGTTAAGCTTGTCACTCTTTCGCACTTTCGGGGGGCTTTCGACAAGCAACATTTCAATGCTGCTGGCATAGACCTGTTGCGGATAGTGGCAGCGCCTCTGGCGATTGTTGGGTTAGAGTTAGCAGCACTCTATGGCATGATTAGGCCTTATGATGGACGCAAGCTCTATGCCACTATTGAAAGGGCAACCTATGGCAACTTCATCCTGGCACCTTGCTTTCAACCCGATCCGAAGTACCACGCTTTGGGCGGTGATGTGAATACTAAGGATGTATTCTAAGATCAAAAGGGATGGCCAAGCAGAAAGCCATTACCATGATCAGAGAGAGTCGGAACATCTGACAGGCCCAGCGGTGGTTATCGTTGGTGCGAAACCCCTGAAGGCACAGCACTAGCCATATCATGCCCAACAGTGTGGTAATGGCAAGGTAGTGGTAGCCCGTGTAGTCATAGAGGGTGAGAAGGATAGCCGCGGCGATGAAGCCGATAATGTACAATACCATATGTACTTTCGTTCTAAAGAGTCCTTTGATAACCGGTAGGACAGGAATCTGAGCTGCTGTATAGTCCTGAAGATGGTAGATGGCGACCGAGAAAAAATGGGGCATCTGCCAGAGAATCATCATTGCAAAGAGAATCCAAGCACCGGCATCCATCTGGCCGCTGACGGCAGTGTAGCCAATGACAGGCGGAACGGCGCCAGCGACGCTGCCGATGGCGGTGCTGTAGATGGTATGGCGTTTCCACAAGCTGTAAAGAATAACATAAACGAAAAATCCGATAGCAGCGACTAGCGCTGTCAACAGATTGGTAAAGGCAAACAGGATAGCGCCGCCGATCACGCCGAGAAGCGTAGCGAAGAAGAGAGCATTACGTATTGGGATCAGACCTGTGGCGATGGGGCGTTGCTTAGTGCGCTCCATATTGCGGTCGACTTCTCGATCGATGTAGTTATTGAAGACACAGGCTGAACCGATGATGAAGGCAATCCCCAGAAGTGTCGCTAAAAACAGCCAGATGTTGAGATGGCCTTGTGAGGCTAATAAGAAGCCTGCAGCAACCGTAACGAGGTTGCCGAAGATAATGCCTGGCTTAGTGATCAGATAATAGTTAATCATGTGTGAACCTATCCGCTGTGTTCGTCATCATCTCTGTCATATTGGACATAGTACGCTCATTGAGATCGTGCATGATCCAAAGGGTTCCAATGGCGATCACCAGCAGCATAAAGACCATCACACAGAAGATGATCGATTCCCAGCGTGGTTTGGGTTCTTGCCCGACGTGTAAAAACAGACGCAGTTGGACGACAGCTTGTGCAACCGCTAGCGCTGTTAGGGTATGATAGAGCAGTTGACCTGACAATACCTCACCGACGACTAGATAGAAAGATAGCGATGTTAGGATAACGCACGCAATAAAGCCTGTCAGATAGGCTCGTAGTGTGCCATGCCACTCTTTTTTGATTTCTTGTAAGCTCAATTCCGCGCTCATATTAGCTCACCCCCATGAGGTAAACAAAGGTGAAGATGAAGATCCATACCAGGTCTAAGAAATGCCAAAACATACTGAAGACGACAAGGCGTCGAAATGTCATGACGTTGATACCCCATAGGCTTACCTGCACCATCATCACCAACATCCAGATTAGGCCGGCGGTGACGTGGGCTCCGTGCGTGCCAACCAGAGTGAAAAATGAAGATAGGAAGGCGCTTTGTGTCCAGCTGTGCCCTTCGCGCACCAGATGTGTGAATTCTCGCAATTCTGTGAAGACGAATGCTCCACCAAGTAGAAAAGTGATGAGCAGCCAGAAGACGACATGTTTTTTTTCGCTGCGTAAAGCGGCGAGCATAGCGAAGCCACAGGTGACAGTGCTGCATAGCAACATGACAGTCTCAGCTGCTGCGGTCGGCAGGTGGTAGAGGTCATGGGTGGAAGGGCCTCCAAAGGTGTTGACATGCAGGATAGCGTAGGTGACAAACAGGCTGCCGAAGACTAGGCAGTCGGTCATCAGGTACATCCAAAAGCCTAATACCGTTTTGGAATACGTATCCTGATGGGGATCAGGTACGCTGGTATCCGCATGAAGAGGGCGCGTGTGTCGTATTGTTAAGCTGTTCATAGCTCTGCAAGCCTCCTGGCATAGGCAGCTTCTATTTCCTGTACTTCAGCCGCGGTGATGATCATATGTTTGTCGTCGCTCGAAAGTCGGACAATTAGGCACGCTAGGATGCCTGCAAAGGTAATCGCTGCCAACCACCAGATATGCCAGGTCATGCCAAAGCCAAAGATGAGTGCTAGCACTCCGATGTAGAAACCGATCCCGGTGTTGATAGGCATATGAATATCTTCGTAACGTTTCTCTGTCTTGGGCGCTTCTCCTCTTTTAATCGCCCACAGAGGGTCGACATGGTCCACAGTGGGAATGATCGCAAAATTGTAGATAGGAGGAGGCGAGGGGATTGACCACTCTAATGTACGGCCATTCCAGGGGTCGCCTCCGGTACGGTCCATGTTGTTCTTGCGGTCCCAGATGCTATAGAAGAGGCCAAAGAACTGGATGCAAGCACCGATGAAGATGATCCCGGCACCTATGGCAACGACGATGAACAGTGGATGCCACCCTGTCGAGGCATCGTAGTGGTCGAGGCGACGTGTAGCACCCATAAAACCAAGCATATAGAGAGGCATAAAGGCAAGTAAGAAGCCTGTGAGCCAACACCAGAAGGCATAGCGGTTTAGCTTTTCGTTAAGAACAAAGCCAGTAAATTTTGGGAACCAGTAGGTGAACGCGGCAAAGAAGCCAAAGAGTACACCACCAATCACCATGCCATGGAAGTGGGCAATGAGGAACAAGCTATTATGTACCTGATAGTCGACAGGTGGTGCCGCTAAGAGCACACCCGTCATCCCTCCAACGGAGAAGTTGAGGACGAAGGCGAAGAACCAAAGCATTGGCGATGAGGTAAAGTGAACGCGACCACGGAATTTAGTGAAAAGCCAGTTGAAGATTTTGACACCTGTCGGTATCGCCACAGCCATCGTCGTCACTCCGAAGAAGGCGTTAACCGTAGGGCTAGCTCCCATCGTGAAGAAGTGATGTAACCAGACGATGAAGGACAGAAAGGCGATAAGGACCAAGGCCCATACCATCGAGGCATATCCAAAGAGACGCTTTTCTGAAAAGGTAGGAACGATTTCAGAATAGACGCCAAAGATAGGCAGGACAAGAATGTAGACCTCAGGATGCCCCCACGCCCAGATCAGGTTGACATACATCATCGCATTGCCACCACCCCCAGCCGTGAAAAAATGCATGCCTAAGTAGCGGTCAAGGGTCAGCATAGCCAAAGTAGCGGTCAGAATGGGAAAGGCGAAGATCACAAGGACAACAGAACAGAGACAGCTCCAGCAGAAGATCGGCATCTTCATCAACGTCATACCAGGGCAGCGCATCTTTAGCAGAGTAACCAGAAAGTTAATACCAGACAGCGTACTGCCAATCCCTGAGATCTGGACAGACCATATCCAGTAGTCGACACCCTCATTTGGGCTATATTCGATGCCCGACAGCGGCGCATAGGCAAGCCAACCCGCTTGGGAGAAGTGGCCTATCCCCAACGACACCAACGTTAAAAAGGCGCCTGCCGCAAAGAGCCAGAATCCTAACGCATTCAGGAACGGATAGGCGACGTCTCTTGCACCAATCTGCAGAGGGATAATCAAGTTCATCAGACCAAAGATCACGCCCATCCCCACAAAGAAAATCATCGTCGTCCCGTGTGCCGAGAAGACCTCCTGAAAGTGACTAGCAGAAATGAAACCAGGGTTGTCGCCAACAGCCATTGCCTGCTGGATACGCATCATGACGGCATCAGCAAAACCTTTTAAGAACATGATCACCACGACAGTGATGTACATAATGCCAATATGTTTGGGATCGACAGATGTGATGTACTCGTTCCATAGCCATTTCCAACGCCTTAGATAGGTGATGAGAATGATCAGTAAGAGGCCTGTGACCAGCCCTCCTGCCACAGCAGCGTTTTGGCTAGCCTCGTGATGAAAGTCTTCTAGTCTAAGTCTACCAAACATATCCTACTCACTTTTCATGGGTGCCATATATTTCATGATGATGCGCTGGAATAGCTTGTCATCTTTGAGCTGGAACGATTCCGCTCGGTTATTCTGGCTGGGCTCTGCAAGCTTGTTATAAGAATCCATATCTAAGATGGTGGTGGATTTCTTAACCGAATCAACCCACTTTTCGTAGTCGTCCTCTGATGAAGAGCGGGCAATGAAGTGCATCCCGGCAAAGCCTTCGCCGCTCAGGTTTGCCGACGAGCCCCTGAAGTCTCCCGCTTCATCAGCAATGAGAAAGAGCTCTGTTCTCATCCCCGGCATCGCATAGATCTGCCCACCCAGCTTTGGAATCCATAGCGAGTTCATCGGAGCGTCAGATGTGATCTCAAAGTGTAAGGGAACATGGCGTGGAAATTGAAAGAAGTTGACGCTGGCAATGCCTTCCTCAGGGTAGATGAAGAGCCACTTCCACTGTAAGGCAACGGCTTGAATCTTTAGCGGTTTCTTGTCGGAATCGATGGCTTTATAAGGATCTAACTGGTCTGTTCGAAGCCACGTCAGCGAGGCAACTAAGATTGTCATCAGGGCAGGAATACCCCACCACAGATATTCCGCCAATGTATTGTCGATGAGGTCGGGATCATAGATCGCTTTCTTGTTAGTAAAGCGATACTTCCAAGAGAAGATAAAGGTCAACAGATACACGGGAATGATGACCAAAAGCATCAGGCCTTGGATCACCAACAAGAGGTTGCGTTCCTCTAAGCCGATGATACCCTTAGGAAACAGAATATCGATGTAGTCGCGAAAGTGTACGACCAGCAGTGGCTGCATCACTAAAATCAAGAATAGGATGAACGCTGTCGCCGTCAACATGAACAGCAGACGCTTAGTGATTGTCGTCATCGCCATAACAGAGCTATCCTCACATTTCGGACATCCGCCTAATGTCCATAAATGGGGACAGATAACACAGCTCAATAATTCCTTCAACCGAAGATGTATTTGTTCACCACAGAGAACCAGTGAGATCGTGCATGTTCACCTATTCCAGCAAAACTGAAAATGATGAAACTAAGCGACAGTTCTCTCCCTATCTCATTCTTTTTCAGTAATTTCAGTTACTCGGCGGTGAATTATGCAACACCACCTAGTAAGACGAGAACTTGATTGCGATCTATCGAAAGGAAGAGTATGATCTCTACGTGATTATTTTTCTAAAGTGGAGAAATGCAAGTGTTCTTTCGAGTGTTGCTTTGCCTGATGGTCATGGGATTTTCGTTAGGCTATAGCGAAAACTCTCTTCCCAACTTTGTCATTGCGAAGTTGGATATGGCGACTGCTACAGCGTCTCACTACTTATTAGCTGATCCTGCGCAAGTGGAGTTAGGATTTGGTAAATCTGAACCGATGTTATGGGATGTTGCTTTTGACTATCTGTTTGTTCCAGATTCTTTGACCAAAAGCAACCTCCCGCGTCCCTTTCGCCCTTGTCTGGGCTTTGGCATCCGCATGTGAACTTTACTTAGCACCAGTTGTTTTCTTCTTTTCTTGCTTCTTTGCTTTCTTCTCTTTAGCAGTGAGAAGCGGTTTTTTCTTCTCATCTTTACGGTGCTTAACAACTTCCTTCGCCATAAAAACCACCTTGTTGCTGGATTAGGTGAACATGTACGTTATTGTAAAGGTGTGATACTAGCAGCGATGCTATTTTTATTCACCAAGTTTGGTGCGGAAGAGGAAGGTCAGCCCTACGCCTGCAACAAAGCCGCCCACATGGGCGAGATAGGCAACACCACCCACATCTTGGGTCGATTGCAGGGAGTCGACACTCGATAGGAATTGCAATAAGAACCAGACGCCAATCACCAGCAAGGCGGGCATCACAGTAACGGCATTGCCAATCAGAACGCGGATACGTTCATTCGGGAACATGATGATATAGGCGCCTAGTACTCCCGCGATGGCTCCAGAGGCACCAAGGTTAGGAATCGTCGATGCAGCGTTAAAGGCTAGTTGTGAGAAGGTTGCCGCAACACCGCAGAGCAGGTAAAAGACGAGGTAAGGGATCTTTCCGAAGTTGTCTTCTACGTTGTCGCCAAAGATCCATAGATAGAGCATATTGCCCCCTAAATGCATCCAACCACCATGCATAAACATAGAGGTAAAGAGGGTAGGAAAATCGACAACCGGCTCTCCTAAAAAGCGTGAAGGGACAAATGACCACTTCTCCACAAAAGCGTCACCACCACCTAGCTCGATGAAGAAGACAAGAACATTCACCAAGATAAGGGCGTAGGTGATCACTGGCGGGGATTTGGATTGAGAATTGTCATCGCCCAAAGGCATCATGGTAGCACCTATCGATAGAACCAATCTGTTTCATAGGTGGCGACCATTTCTTTGTCTATAAGTACGCGTTCACGAGGGCCCATTCGTGCCTGCGTACGTTTGTCCCAAAATGGACTTCTGCAATTACCTCATAAACACCTATCCCCCACGAAAGGGGATAGGTGTAGTGTCATGAAGCTTAGATTTTTACTGCGCATTTTTTTCTTCTCATGGCAACCATCGCAACTAAGATGGTGCTACCTAGCAATAGATATGTGGCAGGTTCAGGGACTCTGATCGATTTTGTGACGATTCCAAGTAGGTGGGCATTGTTAGTGCCGCCTTCAGGTGTGAGCCATTGGCTGGCCTGCTGGTTTCCGATTTGGAAACCGATGACCTTAATCGTGTAGTCAACACCACCAATATTGAAGGTGTCGGATTGTGCTGTGTTATTGAGTAGCTTCTCAATGTCATCACAAACCGATGATGAGCCTACCGGGCATGAACCAGGAATGTTGGGCGTTTCGTCGTGTAAGAAAGTGTAGGTGAAGTGCAAATTGTTGATAGGGTTGCCGTCGATCGTCATGTTAACAGTGGTCTTTAGGTCTGCAGAATCAATGCCAGAGCCACTTGGAATGGGCTGGTTATAGTTTGTCATCAGACCTAATGAAAAAGGGACATCGATTGTCACAGGAAAGAGGGGCGGAGCGTCGCCATCAAACCGATAACCGCTTTTGGCGGAGGTAGGGGTGACAGTACCCCAACGGACTTCGTTGGGCACTGGGAATACGACTCCTGCTCCTCCTTGCACGTTTTGCCAAGCACCGGTGACAGAATTCACCTGGATGGTTGCAGCAAAACTCGGAGCGGCGAGTGTCATTGTCGCAACAAAAATTTTTATAATGTTTAATTTTAAACTACTTTTATTCATATAAACCTCGCTACATTATTAAGGTCGCGCAATCTAATAGCGACAAAACAATTATATCGTTTTTTAATAAAACTAATAAATAAAAATTAGTTTAAGATATGATATGAGGCATAAGTAAATTATAATTAAAGACTTAGTGTTATTGAAGATGGACATAGACAGAATGGGCGTAATAGACGTAATGGACTCAATGGGCGCATGGTGATGGATCTAATAGATTATGTCCATTCTGTTCATGTCCATCGTCCATTTAGCAGGGATTACTAGCTGCCTGATATACCCACATCCCGCTGCTGGCGTGTTCATCTTCTCCATTAATAGAGAATTCCGGTACTGTCTCGACGAGGATTGAAGTGACCTCACCAGATGACGCCGACCAATTGCCTTTTTGATTGCAGATCATACCATGTACTTTAACTAATGGCGCCCCTTGTTTCCATTGAGAGCCTAGCTGGCATTCTTTGATGTCATAGCAGCGGTAGCTGAGGCTTTTTTCCATGGGGATCACGACCACCTGGACGACACCATCTCCTTCGCGCTTTTCAGCAGTCATCTTGAGTTTGCTGCCACACGCTCTGACGATCGTATAACCAGGCTGAAGATCTTGCCCCATTGCTTTAAAGTACTCGGGTTCAGCTAGTAGTTTGGTACTGGATAAAAACTGATTCCAGAATGCTTCTTCCTGGTTGTTGGGGGCATTGTTCTGCTCCGGATAGACAAGGTTGAACATTAATGCCGCGCCACTGTCAGGATCATTCAAACCTACCCATGCCATCAGGGCGATTTTCTTACCTATCCTAGCTTTGACAGCCATGACAGGGTAGGGACCCCATTGAAGTTCATGGTATTGAAAGTTTCGGGGATCTTGTCCTTTCATGCGTTGGATGGCATATACCGTTTCATCACTGAAACGACCAGGTTCCGTTTGAGCTATGTTGTCGCTCAGCTTGACACGGATCACTGGGCCACGTAGGCCGGTAGGGTCGTTAAAATAGGGCTCTAATACATCTTTAGGGCCCCAATAAATCCAGTCACAAGGATCGAGAGTGCCACTAGGACTCATTGCCACAAAATAAGATGGAACGCCTGGTTCAACACCTAAAGGAGAGACGAGGTTGGGCAATAAAGTGACGATACGCGGAAGGGAATCGGTATCTTTTGCTTGATCCGGGTGGATCGCAAATACTGCTGTGGATAAGCTGACAAGAGTGCAAATAAGATAGCGTTTCATGATCACCTCCTCGGATAGCACCACAAAGCGTAGCCTTACTCTGTGATAAAGTCAAAATATAAATGAGATAACGGCCATTCCCGCTAAATATTATTCACTCATTTTTAGGGGTTTATCACCACAGAGTGCGCAGAGAACACAGAGAAAAAATAGAAAATGAGAAATCTCTTTCGATTTTTAAGAAAATATT
>CAMFKD010000016.1 GCA_945957095.1 uncultured Chlamydiae bacterium | reverse complement strand
TGAGCTGCTCTTTTTCTTTCAAGCCCTCAGCATAGCAACTGTGGTGAACAAATACTCTTATTGCCCATCTCGACTTGATGCCAATGCACCAAATGGGAAATTAGTCATTCCTGGAAAATCCTATACTTTTACTAAAACCATGTTCGCTGTAGCATCATTAGCCGATGAAAACGATTATTAGTGCTTGTTCTAATCATTTAAAAGATTGGTTTTTACTCCAGCGGCGTCCCTTGCCGTGGAGAATAGACCCCACCCCTTATGCTGTCTGGGTATCTGAAGTGATGCTGCAGCAGACGCAGGTGGCCGTCGTCATTCCTTACTTTGAACGTTGGATGGCACGCTTTCCTACCATATCTGCGTTGGCGGAAGCAGATAGTGATACTGTGATTAAGATGTGGGAGGGGCTTGGTTACTACTCTAGGGCACGCAATTTACACGCCGGAGCGAAGTATGTTGTCGAGCACTTTGGCGGCATTTTACCGAAAGATGCCGAGGCATTGTCTCAGATCAAAGGGGTTGGTCCCTATACTGTAGGGGCTATCCGCGCCTTTGCGTTTAGGCAAAAGGCTGCGGCTGTTGATGGCAATGTCATGCGAGTATTGGCTCGTCTATATGACATGCATGAGCCTATTGATCAGCCAAAAGTTGTAACACGACTGAGGGGATTGGCAGAGGAACTATTGCCTGAAGAGGAGCCTTGGGTTGTTGCTGAAGCGTTAATCGAGTTGGGGGCTACAGTCTGTGGCCGGCGTCCTAGCTGTGAGTGCTGTCCGATGAGGCAGGTATGCCAGTCCTATGCAAAAGGGACATGCGAACAGCTGCCCAAGAAAGCTAAGCGTGTAGCAATTCAGAAACTTTTTCGCATTGTGGCCATCATCCAGAATGCGCATGGGCTGTTGCTCCGTCGATGTGAAGAAGGTGAGATCATGCATGATCTGCATGAGTTTCCTTACTTTGATGTTGAGTCAGGAGGGATAGATCGTGCTGTTGTGGACGCTAGCCTGCCGTTGTCATTGGTATGGCAGTATGATCTATCGCCTGTCGAACATGCGTTTACCCGTTACCGTGTGCAGCTGACGCCTATGGTCTTTCATTGCGCTTCTACCGATTCTGTGGCAGGATACCAATGGAAACGGTGGGAAGAGCTGCCAGAATTAGCCTTTTCATCAGGGCATCGACGCATTTTGCAAGCTGTGATTAAACAGGGCATCACACCATGAGATTACTGCACACGGAAGCTTCAGGGGGTCTTGGAGGACAAGAACTACGGATTTTGCGCGAAGCTGAAGGTATGCGTGCGCGGGGACATGAGGTGGTGATGGCTGTGCGGAGTGACGGAGGCCTAGTGCACAAGGCGCGTGAAGCGGGTTTCACCGTTTATGAACTCTCTTTCGAACGCAGAAGGGCTTTTTCCGACCTCTGGCAACTGCTAACCATTATCCGTCGCCATGACATCGAAGTCGTCAACACGCATTCCTCTTGGGATGCTTGGATCGGTGCTGTCGCCGCTCGCCTGGCGCGCTGCCGCGTTCTACGGACACGACACCTGTCCACACCTATACGTGCAGGGCTCAATAGCCGTATCTTATATCGCCTGTTAGCGGATCAAGTAGTGACAACATGCGAAGCAACAGCAGAAACGGTACAACGTCAGGCGGGTTTGGAGCCCGAGCGATGTCGGAGTATTCCAACAGGTGTGCATGACTTGGCAGAGTATTCTCAAGAAAACATCATCGCATTTCGTAAACGCTACGGGATTGCTTCCGATCATCTCGTCATCGGTACTGTCTGCGTCTTGCGTTCGTGGAAAGGGGTACAACACCTGTTACAAGCTGCCAAAGAGCTAAGTGATTATCCGCAGTTGCGTTGGCTTATTGTTGGCGATGGCCCTGCGCGTGACTATCTACAACGGGAACATGCAGAGCTTGGTCTGGATGAACGTGTCATCTTCACTGGCCACCTCGACCACCCTCAGCTTGCGATGGCAGCCATGGATATCTTCGCTTTGCTAAGCTTTGCCAACGAAGGCGTCAGCCAAGCAGCCCTACAGGCTGCTTATCAAGGTAAACCATTAGTGACCACAACTACAGGGGGATTGAGAGAGGTCTGTATCGACCATGAGACCGGGCTACTAGTTCCTGCTTCTTCCCCCGATGCTGTCGCGGAGGCTATCAAGGCTTTGGTCGATGATGCTGACCTTCGCACCAGGCTAGGTGCACAAGCTAAACAGCGTGTACGTGATTTCTTCACAATCGACCACACCCTCAATGCCATGGAAGAGGTCTACGCATTGCTGGTCAACTCTTAAACAGAAAAAGCGCTGCTGTTCTTTGTACGGCCTTGTTCGATTTTCCTGAAGCTATTCCCTCGTCACCGACTGCGGTATCTGAGACCCCTCAGCTGGCCGAAATTCTGCCCGAAAAGGCGAACAAGGCCCCTTTTGTCGTGAAGAGTTCTTCGCTACGTCAAAGAAATGGTGAAGGTCTGGTTGCAAATCTTGCTTAACAAGAGGCTGAGAAGGCTGATAAAAAAGCGGTACGACAGGAATTGCGTTGACGAGTTCTTCTTCTGCACTCAACAAGTAGCTAGCGCGCCTTTCTAAACATGTTTCCTGGTCGCTGAGCTCTAGCCAGTGCTGAAATTGTTTGTTTTCCCACTTAGAAATATTTGGCCCATCATTAGCATATCTAAACGTGTTCAAAGCGGTGATAGGGTCTTCTGTATGCGGAGTCCAGTTGACCAACCCCAATTGAAAAGCCCCGTTGATGAGCTTGGGGAACAAAGAATGCCAGTTGAGAGAGCGCAAGGTACATGAAAGACCAAAAATTGCTTCCAGCTGGTTCTTTAAACATAGGGCAATTTGGTCTCGAATGCCGCCAGAACCAAACACTAATTCCACTGGGGGGAAATCTTCGCGGGTAAGACCCAGCTCATCTAGTGCTTCTTGAAATAGAACGCGAGCGACGTCGATATTGTGTTTGGGGAAACGCGGCCGTGGATAACTTTGGGCGCTATTTTGTCGGGGAAGCAAAACAGAGTAGGCTGGAGTGAGCGCAAGAAACGTTTGTCCAATGAGCTGTTCGCGATGGATGCCATAGGCAAACGCTCGCCGGATCTTATGGTGGTGAAAGGGTTCGCAAGTCGTGTTAAAGACCAGCCAACAGCCTGATACATCAGGGGTGACAGTGGTTGGTTTTTGCTCTCTAGCTGCATAGACAGGATACAAGCTGCCAAAGGGGGTCGCAATCCAATCCAGCTCTTTTCGATTTAAGGCTTCCAAGGCCTGATAAGGATTGATTTGCATAAAGAGAATCTCATCTAGGGAGATAGAGGCAGTATCCCAATAGCGTGGATTCCTGACTAACCGATAAGTGTGGTGTGCCGAATCATTGAGCTCAAGCTGAAATGGTCCATTGCAAGGATAGTGCTCGCCAGCTTGATAGGGCCATTGAGGGTCGACTTGATCAATGTGCTCGCGTACAGGATAAAAAAGGGATTGGGCTGTCAATTCTAGAAAAGAGGGAGTCGGATTAGTGAGATCGACTTTTAACGTGTTATCATCGAGGGCTGCGATCCCCACCATATCCGTCGACACCTTTCCTTCCTTCGCTTCCTTAGCATAGGTAATCGGGTAGAATAGGTCGGCGAATGGTGATTTGAATTCTGGTGTCAGCACCTTCTTCCAGGCATATTCGAAATCAAAGGCTGTGATCGGTGACCCATCGTTCCAGACCGCTTTGCGTAGTTTAAAGACGTAACATTTGAAGTCAGGAGCGATTTCGATTTGTTCAGCCATCCCGTTTTCGACTTTACCTTGTTTATTGACCCTTGTGAGGCCTTCAAACAATAGCTGTAGGATGTGGCTGGAATGTGCCTCTTCGCCGATGCGTGGGTCTAAAGACAGAGGGGGATGCTCCATCCCAATGCGCAAAACTTGTCGCTTTGTGACACTTTGTTCACGTTCAAAAAACAATTCTTCCAGGCTGGAGATGAGCGGATTGCAATGGTGTGGTAGAACGGCATGAAAGAATAGGCCTTCAGCAATCTCTAAGAAGGTATAGGTGAAATCCTTATCCTTGAACTCAGATTTCTCTAAAATGGTTAATAGGAAGACCTTCCAAGATCTGCACATTTTGATGGCGAGATAGGTCTCAGAGTCGGTTTTATTAATATCAAAAAGATAGTGCCGCCCTTCCTCAAATTTTGCATTGCGTAGCATCAAGAAATGTTGATAGAGCGTGTATAAGGCATCGCAACGAAGCAAAGCCTGCTTCTCTAATGGCGTAATGCCATAGAAGAAGGTCTCCATCAATTCAATATCAGTGTCTGATAGATCGGAAAAACGGCTTTTGAAATTATCTAGGAGTTCGAGTTGCTCGATTAAGCTGCCTCCATTGAAGTCGCGAAACTCGCCAACGACAGCTTTGACACTAGTGACGACCTCTCGCCTGCTTGCATAGAAATCTAACGATCCATCTGATCTGACCAATGAGAGGGATCGCGGTAGGTGGACACGGAACACAGCGGCTTCTATAGGATGTCCTTCTAGATGTCGTACGGTGATGCTGCGCTCTGGCACGAAGGTGCTATTATAGGGGGTAGCGGTTAGCCTTTGAAAGATAGGAGTGGTTGTCTTTAATGCCACGTGGACGAGTATGATCAGGAAGACAGCCTCTTCCTTATCTTGCTGTTCATAGGTAATCCAAACTTGAGGCATATCCTGAACAGAGTGGATTTCTCGGTTTAACGTTAGGATAGTCTTGTAGACCTCCTCTTCATTCCGCCTCATGAATACTGTTGGAGCACGTTTTTGGAAGCCACGGCCAATGTGTTTTTCGATGTCACTATTTAACTGATGCCGCTCTTCTAGCGAAAATGGGGTCTGGTCTTTCTTTCCAATCTCGAAGTAGATGATCTTTTGATTTTTATTGGGGAGCACGTGATGATAGAAACTATCTTTTGCGATGCTAATTTCAGGATGATCTTTCTTTAGCGTCAGTAATACGCTTTCTTCATCAAAGACCTCATAGCAATCCAAGAGGTTAAAACCGATCAGGCATCCCATAACGGATTTAGTAGAAAAAGGAAAAGAAAGGCGCGCAGGGATCCACTTGATCTCGATGCAACGGGAATGCAAAGTAGAGACATGGACTCTTTGTAACTCTTTATGCATGAGGTGGATAGAGAGAATAAGGCGAGAGAGATGAGAAGTACTTCTGTGATCAAAAAAATTCTTTGTTGCTAGAGAGTAAAGCAGGCTTTGCCCTCTGAAGAGGGATTCGTCTTGAAAGATGGGAAAGCGAGATTGCAGCTTTTGTAAGCGTTTGTAAACGGCATTGAAGGATGGATGAAGGGGCAGCTGCGGTTGGTTTCCGCTGCAGTCGCTATCCGATTGACCGTATGCATTAAAATCTATTTTCACCATACCCTAATAGAGTGCTTGTTTACGGCAAAAAAAGTCAAGATTTACAGTCAAGAACGAAGTGAAGAAGTGTAGCGGTTGTCGGAAAAAACCTATCCTGTTTAGCAATGATAGGATCAACGATGGGAACGATATAACGATATGGTGATAATTTATTTTACTTTGCTTTCAAGTTACTGGTAGCAATGGTGTTTAGTGTGATTAGGAGTTCAGCTAAAGATGAGAGTTTACGTTGAAAGCCGTTAGAGGCAGATGTCGCTAACGCATTTAAAAGGAGAGGCAATTTGGTTATTCGTTGTAAGTAGAAGCTGTTTAGGTTTGGCGCTCCTTTAATAATTGGAATTAATCTGTCTGGTAAGTTATATTTTTTAATAGAATTAGTAACAATTTGCTGCCACTCTTCTGCTTCAAGTTGTTTGGTTAATTTGTCGAGCTTATCGTGATAACTGAGGATAGAGGTGACATGTTCTGCCACATAGTTAGCATAGCGGTCACCTCCAAATATAGCTTGTGCAACAATATACACCTCTTCCCAAGGGTGAGCTTCGCTTGAGGATGTATGGGCGTTTAAACAATCGGCAAGAGGATTTAATTTAGCCGAAACATTTTGCTCAAATTCAGAAGCTTGTCGAGCATGTTCAAGCAATGTATAGAGCCAATCATATTTTCTCTTATGTCCATATTTGATTAGCAATTCTTCCAATACGGCAACTACTCCTTGAGATGTTTCGCTATGAGTTTGGGCTGTAGTGCAAAATTCTTTCGAAGAGTTAACCCGGTCGTCCTGGAACTCTTCCACTATCTTTTGTTCGTCTTGTATCAAAGGGAGTGCCCCATCGGAAAAACTTCTGGATAAGGAAACAGGTTTTAGGCTCTCGCCAGCGGGAGCTGTCGAGGATGAACAAAGAGAGGAGCTTGGTGATACTTGGGCTCTAGGATAAGGTGGTGAGGCAGAAGGCGATGCATGTACTTTCGCTGGTTGTTGTATGTTGCGTGTCGGTACACTGCTAGTAGAGCGTGTTCTAGATGGAAGTGGAGGAGGGGAGGTTGAGCTGTCAGGAAGAGCGGGTTGCGGTGCGCAATGACGATCTGGAAGTATGGTATGGCTGATGGAACGTATTCTAGGTGCAACAGGTGGAGGAGAACCTATTGCAGTGCTTGATGAGGGGAGGGGAGGGCGTGATGAAGGAGGTGATGAAGGTACCTGTGGCAATGGTCTAGAAGATGGCGAACGCAATGGGGTCGCAGTTGTCACGCTTCTGCTCATCGGGGGGCTTCTGAGAGGTACAGGTGGAGGAGACCCGCCAAGAGTACTTGATGGAGAAACATGGCGTCCCTGCATTTCTCCTTTTGGAGTTTGAATACTAGTTTCGGGCTTATCGCCAGGAATTTGCGGACCCTTTAACTTAAATTCTGTTGAGTTCATGATTTTCTCATATCATATTAATAATCCATTATTTGTTACACTTTTAACATTTGTTTGTTTTAAAAGCAACGATAATGTTTCTTGTTTAAGGAAACGTGTTATTTTTAGTAATAACTATCGATTAGTAGTTTGATTAATTTCTGCTAATTTGAGGTACTTATAGAAGGCAGTGTTAGCATTGTAAATTGAGATGATAAAGCCTTCGCGTCCTCCCATAAACCCGCGTTTAAGGATGTAGCTTTTGAAGAAAGCGAAAGTGGCGTGGGTAATGGCCTTCGAAAGGGAGGAGGACTTTCCTTTGGCTTGCTGGGCATAGAGAGTGCTGTAATGCTGCATCTTGGCTAAGAAGTCGTTAGTGCTAGCATAGGGATAGTGTCGGACAGGTGATGCTAACTGTATGGTTTGGCATCCTTGGGTAATAATTGCTTCATGGACTTGGGCATCGGAATAGCGAGTTTTGCCGCGATGGTAGAGCTTATACTGAAAATCAGGATACCAGCCGCACCATCGGATCCACTTGCCGTTGTAGTAGTTCTGCCGCCAAATGGCATAGACGGTGTTGCGATCGAGGGAGAGTTTTTCTATCTCTTCGTTGAGTTCTGGGGTGACGACTTCGTCGCTGTCGATGCTTAAGATCCAGTCATTGCGGGCAAGGGCTGAGGCTGCGTTATGCGTGGGGCCAAAGCCGATGAAGGGTCCTTGGTGGGCGGTCACATTGGGGAAGCTTTTAGCGATGGTCAGGGTATCGTCCTGAGAGCCGGTGTCATATAGGAGAACTTCGTCGAAGTGTCGAAGACTCTCAAGCACCTCTGTGAGGTACTTGCGGCTATTTTTGGTCAGGATGGTGACGCTGATCTGGTTCATGATGCCGCCAGTAAGTCACTGACACGTTAACATACCCCCGCTTTTCGGAATAGACTCCTATCGCTATTCTTTGCGCGAAGCGCCCTGGATTGCTGGGCTCCGCACAGCCCTAATACGTTATGTGAGCCTGGTTTTCAGAGGGTCTGTCCGATCATGACGGCAAGGGGTTTCGTCATACATACTAGGGCTGCGCGGAGCACAGCACTCCAGGGCGCTTCGCGCAAGGATGCGTCATGTGCTTAGCTTAGTCCTTTAGTGTTTGTACGCACAAATGCCTGAGCAGTGTCCAAAAAAGAGATGCGGTCACTGTCGGTTGGCAACCGATTGAGAGCCTGGGTTAGTAGTTCTCCCTCCAATTGAAAGATAGGTTCATTGGAATCGGATAGCTCAGTGGCTAGGTCTTGTAATTTAGTTTGATTGGGATATAAGTAGTTTGCTTTTAATCTGCTTTCTAGCGCGATAAACGCAGAATGTTTTGCACCAGCATTCGCGGGTTTTGGCTTGGAATTAATGTAAGCATAAGTTGCTTGCCGAATGGCGGGGTTTGTGATCTCCTTGGCCCAAGACCTTATCTTGCGATCGTTATGCTGGCGTGGGTTTTGTGCAAGCGCGTGATAGATTTGCTTGATTTGCTGTTTGTCGCTTTCTAAATCTTTTCGTTGAGTCTGTGGTGTCAGTTGCTGTGTTGTCGCAGGCAAGGCAACACTTCGTCCCCCCGCGTCTATTCTGCCGTGCCTTGAACTAGGGGTTCTTTCGCTAATGAGTTTGGCTATGTATTGTCCTCCCTTTGCGACCGCATAGAAGGTGTGGGCGATGCCTAGGGTACAGAGACCAATTAGGGCAGAGCGCTTCAGATACTTCTCTTTTTCTTGGTCGGTGCGAAAGTCATACCCTAAGGGATTCATAGTTTTGTCTGCTGTATCCCACCAGCCAGAACGGTTTCCACTTAATGGATCTGACATATTTCACCTATAAATATAGATTAATATTCATCTAATATCATTTTATAATATTTTAAATTGTAATTAAACAGTAAATTATTTTAAATTTGTAATGTGTTGATTATCTGATTCTTCGTCGAGTCCATTACCTCATTAGGTCCATTCCGTCCATATCCATTGTCCATAACTGTGTGACAGATTTCGGGAACTTGCTAGGATAGATCACACATGATGTGACGAATGAAGGAGAAGAGCGATGAGCAGGGATATCGAGTGCGTTGAGGAGAAGCGGCTTGATTTGCTGTTGCGTCCGCGCCGCAACCGCGTGAGTGCGGCAGTGCGTTCGCTGGTGCGCGAGACAGAGCTGCAGGCATCTGATTTGGTGTTACCGCTCTTTGTGTTGGAAGGCAGGCAGCAGCAACAGGAAATTAAGGGGATGCCGGAGGTCTTTAGATTCACGCCAGACCTGCTTGTGCGTGAAGTGGAGAAGGCTTATCAGCTGGGTATCCGGGCTGTTGATCTGTTTGCTGTGACGGATAAGCAGTTAAAAGACCCTGAGGGCAGCTATGCACTGTGTCGGGATAACTTACTTTTTCAGACCATTGCCTGGGTGAAGAGGGAGGTACCTGAGATGTGCGTCATGGTTGATATTGCTTTGGATCCCTATACCAGCCATGGTCACGATGGGTTGGTGAATGAGGATGGAGAGATTGTCAACGATGCGACAGTACATGCTTTGGCTAAGATGTCTGTGTTGGCGGCCGAGGCCGGCGCCGATATCGTGGCTCCTAGCGATATGATGGATGGCCGTGTTCGGTCTATTCGCTGCGCATTGGATGCTGAGGGGCATCATCAGGTTGGTATATTATCGTACGCTGCTAAGTACGCATCGGCTCTCTACGGTCCTTTTCGCGAGGCGCTCCATTCGGCACCATCGTTTGGCGATAAGAAGAGCTATCAAATGGATCCGGCTAATGTGCGTGAGGCGCTTCGTGAGTGTGCCCTCGACGAACAAGAGGGTGCTGATATGTTGCTTATCAAGCCAGCGTTGCCTTACTTAGATGTCATTGCTAAGGTGCGCGCGGCCACGCAGCTCCCTGTTGGTGCTTATCATGTTAGCGGAGAGTATGCGATGGTTAAGGCTGCAGCGGCTCAGGGGTGGATTGATGGTGACAGGGTGATGCAGGAAAGTTTGTTATCGATCAAGCGTGCTGGTGCTGACTTCATCTTAACCTATGCAGCGTTGCAGGTGGCGTCCAAGCTATAATCTGGTGTTGTGGATGAGATCAAATAGCCTGTCGCCGGTTTCTGTGCGGTAGCCGACATCGCGAAGCCAGGCGGAGATAGACTCTCCCCATCTTTCGTTGCTGCTACGCGTGAGGAAGATGTCCAGAGGCATGGAGAAGCCGATTCCTTGGTCGTGGTAGATCTGTCCATTGATCTTGTCATGGCCATCCGTATAGGTGTACCAGCCGTAGAGGCGTAGTCCGCTGGCGTAGGTGCGTCCGACTTCGATGCGTCCGCCCTTGTCGCCTGCTAAGAATCTGCCTAAGCTTAGGCGGAAGTCCATGTCCGTCCGTTCCCATACATAGTAGAGATCTAGAAATAATTGGTAGAGGGGAAAGTCGATGTAGGTGACTTTTTCGCCATCATATTTTCGGACCTTTCTGGTGAAACCTAAGTCGTTATAGGTGCGCTTATAGAGTTTGGCGATGTCGAAGCCGATCGCCCAGCAGCTGTCGACGGGGTAGTAGAGGATTTCGCCGCCGAAACCACCGTAAAATTGGCTGAAGAGGCCTCCTGCTATCCTAGTGTAGAATCCCTTGCCGAGGTTGATATTTTTTTGTAATAGGGCTTCGTCAACAGTGATGGCGCGCTCTTGGTAATACAAAAGAACATCACTATGTACGTTGGGAAGCTGCGAAGGGTTTAAGACGTCTTGTTGTGATCCTGGTAGGCTCGATGTGCCGATGTAGCCAAAGCGCACACGGTAGAAGAGGTCGTGGAATAAAAAGCCATCCGTGCCAACAGAGCAGCCGACGGCATACTTGAATTTGCCTGTGCTGCTGCCGAAGAGATAGCGTAGCTTGGGACCGGCGAACCAGTTCATGAGGGGATTGTGGCGTTTGTATAGCACGGTGTAACAAGGTCCACAGGGGTTGGAGGCTTCCCGTTCCTGCGATAAGAAGGTCAGTTCGCAGTGGCTCAGCCGCTTCTCTTGCGCTGCTTCGAGGTATTCTTGCCTGAAAAGGTACTCTTGGACAGGAAAGCCGCGTGTCTCGGTTGTGACGATGACGAGGTCGACATTTGTGGGGGTTAGTCCGATAAGGAGTTCTTGAATCCGATTATAGACCTCATCTTCATACATCCAACGGTCTGTGGACATGTTGATGCGCAGCTCGAGCTGCCCACAGCAGTTGCCATTAAGGGCTACTTGCCAGACTTCAAATCCTTGGTGGCGGAAGGTATAGACGATATCTTCGGCTAGCATCATCTCCGTGCGCAGGCAGCCGATCGGTTCTGAGATAACAGGGGCGCAGTAGGGAGTGGGATCGTCGATGGGAGGAAGAAGGCGCCAAGGAGCACCTAGCTGTAGATAGGTGGAGACCGACCATGCGATGTCTTTGCCTCTCACCTGGCTCACGGAGAGGTCAATGCAATCCCACAACCGATACTTGATGCCATAGTTAATACGATGGGCGAAGTCGCGGCCTTTAGGATGGCGTTCGATTTGTGGGTTTTTATAGTCTGTGGCATCATACTCTGCAGCAAGTGAAAGGCCCCTTAGATAGTCATTGCAACACTGGCGAAAGGGCATCCAGAGGACCCCACCAAACAACCCCTTAATGCGGTAGGCACCGTAGCCTAAGCTGGCTTCTAGGTTCCAGTTTGGCCACACCTGAGTGCCGACGATGTAGAGGCTTTTAAACCCTTTGGTGCCGAGGAAATCGTCGGCGCCGATGGCAATGCCGGGGAGGACATAATCGCTGTCTTCCGGTAGCAGCAATGCCAGCTTGGCATTGACGCCGCGGTCAGAGAGGTCGCCAAAGCCCATTGGGGACAGGATAGGGTCGGGGACGCCTCGATAAATGCGATAGGCTAGGGTGACTTCTAGATGGGAGAAAGGTTGCGAGCTAGCGCATAGATTGTAGTAGGGAGGAACAGAGGCAAATCCACCGCGGAAACTGCCAACACATCCCATGCGCGCTGAGTGCATGTTAAAGTAGCCACCCGATAAGATGTAGTTGAACGTGACGGGCATCTTTTTGCTTTCGAGCCGGGTATTGATCTCATCGACTAGCATTAGATCACGCATGAGAGCTGCAGCGGGATCGATGGCATAGAGCTCATCGCAGCAATCGCTGCAGACAGGCTGAAACAGCTGGCCGGCGCAAGCGAGAAATAGTAAGGCGATAACAAAAGCGCGCATTCTTAAAATTGCTGGGGAAACACTAGATGGAGAGCTAGCGTATCAAGAATAGGAATTCAGTGCAGCACTTCTTTGGCATAATGACTCAGGCCTTGCTTGATGATAGTGGTCATCTCTATTTTAGAGGGGCAGACGAAGGTGGGGAGCGCGAAGTCCTCACTGGCCACCTCTAAGAGGCCTAGCTCGTCGGCTTGTTCAAAGTCCTCTGCCATGACGGCTTTACAGAGGAGCATTGTGGAGATGTTCATCGGCATCACTTTGTCATAAGGGACGCCAGTGACGAAAGCACGGGGTTCGCCGTGTTGGTTTGTGGTGAAATCATATAGGCGATGGGAATGATTAAGGTGGCCGCTGACATAGCAGCCGCTGGCGGTGAATTTATTGACGCCAAGGCGGAAAAAGTGAAGAAATTCTCGGCTCACATTTTCAGGGATCACGGTAAAGGCTGTGTGGTAGAAAGCTAGGAAGTCGTCTGCCTCGACCTTATCGCCAGTTAGCGGATCACCCGAGATATAGCGGAAGTAGCCTTTGGGTACATGTCCGGCGATCAGGGCTGAGATGGGGTGGCCAGCACGGGCACGGACAAAGCCTGCGCGTCCTTCGATGATGCCTGGTCCGGCGATGCTCACGATGCGTGTGAGGAGTGGTTGGCCAGAGCGTAAGTAGTGACCGATAGCGACGACATCATAGGCTGTCACGGTCCAGATGACAGCGTCGGCAGATTCGATGGGATCGATGAAGTGGATGTGCACGGAGTGGTTGGCGATGGGATGAGGTCCTGTAGCCGTATGGGCGGTAACATGGTGTGCTTCTGTAAAGGCTTTGCAGGTACTGCCTTCGCGGTAGATAAGATGCACAGGGCCCGTTGTCAATAAGCTGAGAGCGTGTAGACCCGTGGCAAAGTCTTCTTCGTGGCCGACGACTTGTAGTTCTGCTGAGGGTGTCAGCGGTGCGGATTCTAGTGCTTTGACGAAAATGCTTCTGGGTATCTTCTTAGGGTTTGCAAGTAGGTTGAATGGGCGTTGGCGGATGTTGGCGAAAAGACCTCCAGCAAGCAGGGCTTTTAACACTTCTTCGCGTGATGCTGTCGATAGGTTAAGGCGTTTAGCCTCTACATATTCTTCGGTATCATTAAGTTGAATGACGATATCGGTGGGATGGCGCTTATGGCCACGGCGTATCTCTTTGATGACTCCGCCAGCGGGCGAGGCAAAGATTCTCTCAGGATGGTCTTTATCCAGTGCTAGCGGTTGACCGATTTTGACGATGTCGTCTGGCTTCACCAAAAGCTTAAACTTAATTTCTTCGAAAGGCTTTAGACTCAAAGCCACGGTCTGAGGCTTAGGTAGCTCTTGCACAGCGCCTTCCGGCTGGCCCTTGATTGGAATGTCTAAGCCTTTGGTAATGCTAATGTTCACCATCGCTGTCCCTGCTGCATGTCATGTTGACTGCCTCAGAAATTAGAGTAATGAATACTTTTTCGCAAGGCACATGTTAAGGAATGGGGAGAGTCAGGATTCAGGAGACAGCAGCAATTCCCGCTGGAGTTTTGAACGACAAAAGGCGAAATCTACCACAGAGCCCAACGAGATCACAGAGAGCGGATTTAGAAAAGCCTCTCTGTGATCTCGGTGGGCTCTGTGGTAGATTCTCAGTAAAAGTCTGCGAAACAACACATTTTAACCCTCTTATTTTTAACTAAATAAGATCCAGCGGGAATTGTTGAGGAGACAGGAGTCAGGAGTTTTCATTTAAAGCGACTCATGACATAGGCATGATTGTGAATGGATTATTAAACCGCGGAAATCGTTCTAAGAGCTTATCTAGCAGGTCAAGACCCGTATCTAGGCGCTCATAAATGTCTGAAATGGCCTCTTTGACAGTGTTCTTCAATCTCTTGTCAGCCGACTGCCAGGAGGAAGCGCCCACACCTCCTTGGCTAGTGGCATCAGCAGGATTCAGGCGTTTGACAAGCTGAAGGTAGAGATCTTGAGCGGAATCGCGTCCTTGGATCTGCTTGTAATTAGCGCTATAACGCGTCAGATTGTGGATACGGTCGCTGGCCTCCAAAAAGGATTCTTCTTTCTCACTCAGATCATGGATTCCTAAGTCTTCAAAGAGGTTAGTCAAATCGTGAGTAAACTCGCTCCATCGCATACGAGATAGATCGCGCTGACCCATTCTACCGGCTAGTGTGATGGCTGTATTTTCTAGGGCCAATGCCATGGAGGTGGCGATGGTCTTAAAGAAATTGCGCACATTTCCGTTTTCGGAATGACGCTCCAATCGTGCTTGAATTAACTCTAGGAGGCGGAGGGCATCGCTTAAGTACCCTGTAGAACTATTTGCAGGCATCGAAGAGTTTGTCGAAGGAGATGTCAGATTATTTATTTTTTCTTTGAGTGCCGCTATTTTTGCGACGAAACCGTCAATCTTATATCTAGGTGTTTCGTCATAGCTTGGAATCTCTTGAAGGGGTCTGAAATCTATCGGGGTATCCATATCTAAGATACGGCATAGCAGCGAGAGCTGATCGGTCACTAGCTGCTGTATGCGGGTGACAAGCTCATGGCCAGCGTAACTGTCCGATGGCTCGAAAGCAAGTTGGTCAGCATCATAGAGCAACTGGGCTCCTTGAGATGGACGATATTCTTGCGTCTTTAGGTTTCTAGCTAGCATCTCCAACCCATTAATGGCCTCCATGGCAGGTCGAAGCTCTGAGATCCTTGCCTCCAAACCACTCTTGCTAAGCATGCGTAGGATGTCATGACTGACAACTCTGTGGCGCTGTAGGAGGTTAGTGGGCTTTTTCTGTTCGAGCGCATGAGCTGACACTACCTGTTCCATCAGCTGACTGAGAAGAACTACAATCCGGTTGACGTAATCATTAACATGACTTGAATTGCGTAAAGTCGGGCGATCGAGCAATTCACTAAACAGATCTCGATATAGCTCCAAAGCATTATTCCAGCATTGTTGAGCAAACGTATTGGAGAATTTGTGTTTGTAAGTGTCAATAGCTTCCAAGAGTGCATCATGAATGGCTGCTATACGATCTCCAGAGAGCAGAGGCTTTAAAGATACCTCCTGCGGTATGACAGGGGGTGCCGATGGTGAAACGGTACTTGAACTGCTGGTGCCACCTCGCGCCTTGGGCTTTCCTCTGCTACTGCTAGCGCTTGGCTTAGAGCTTCGACCACGGGGTGCTTTTGGACGTCTTGGCTGTTCTGAGAGCAGACTTGCTGTCGCGGCTATGCGGTCGTGATAGCTCTTCCTTGCTGACAGGACCGCTTTTGTCAATGTGTTGATGAGGTTTGCTGAGGAACAACACAATGCTAGCGACGTAGTGCTGTCAGTGTCTAATTGGATATATGCATCCAGATGTTCAGTCAATGCGCGGGCTATTTCTACTTTGTTCGCTTCCGTTGTGTCTAACGCTCTATACCAATTGCTATAAATTTCTTCATTTTCGGACAACTTGCTAAACTGATGATAAATGTTTTCAAAGGTAGATGTAGAGGAGATAGGTGCCTGATCTGAACAGAGGTAGCCAAGCAGCTTACGTACCTGTTGGCGTAAATAAAAAAAGTTATCACAGTAGCTGCTATCTAGGGACTGGGACAGCATCACCACATATTCAGAGAGGTTTTGCAGGTCTTCCTTATTGCGGTCAACCCATTGGCCAATCTGGTTTTCTTTGCCTTCTTTCTGCAAACGTACCATTTTTGAGAAGGGGACAAGGTCGACAATCGGTTTGATCAGGTCATTCCACAGTTGGAGAAATTCGGGAGTTCTTCTATGCCTTTCCAGCGATTCCTGATGCAACGTTTCGAGGCACTGCCTGGCGATTTCTGCTTTTTGCTCTGACCAGCCAAGTTCTTTAGCGCATGTCTCTATAAGTGCCATAAGAGCAGGTTTTATGGTCGTTTGGAGCGATTCTTCTTGCTTCGGTACTACTACTAGAGGGCTCGTCAACATGACATCGATGAGCTTGGGGATGGAGATCATCGCTTCTGATGAGCTTGTTGTTACGGTTCTGCCATCAATAGGAGCTTGTAAGAATGATAGGAGCTGTGGATGAACTCGATAACTTTTTTGGCCAGGAACTGAATCCAGTTCTTTTGTTAGGTAGCTACGCATCTGACCGATGAAGAGTTTGAGTGTCTTATCCAGTCCTCCAAGTTGTTCCACTGAAGCTAGGGCAGATGTGAGTTCTCGGGTCATCACTCCTTCTTTTAACAACGGTAGGGCTAGTCCAAACGGCTTTACAGCGTTTTCTATGCTGATTGATTGTTTGGGGAGGCTAATGGAGGAGGAGCTTGAGGACGAGGAGACTGGAGGTGTGTTGGAAGGATTTGTTTCAATGTTCCGAAGGAGGATGAGTTCTAATAGCTGAATGACGTTCAGCTGTTGGAAAGTAGGATTTATTGCCTTTAATGTCTTCACAATGCTTTGAGGCAAACATGTTGATTTAGAAGAGGCTAGCTTCTTGAGATCATCTTCAAGTAATAGTAGGGCATTAGATGATGAGGTGCTCTGGGAAATCCGTTGCAACATCCTTGATTTTCCATCAGAGTCCCTTTCGATGATTCCCAGCACAGGCTTTTTCTTGGCAACGGTATCTGAGACAATCTGCAGCACTTTTTGCTTCATTTTGTCGATATGGTCTAGCTTTAGTTCTTTCACCGCCTCTCGATAGGGTCTGACGGTTATGCTTAGAGGGACGCTTTTTTTTGCATTGGCAAACTCCTCAGCCAGCAGATTGGCTTGATAGGTGATGGCATCTTCTGCTTCAGGGGTGCCGTTTGAGAAAATAATGAAGTTTGAGGTTCCAGTATGGGGTGTATGGATCAATTGAACGGCAGCATGCTGCAATTGTTCGTGGTAGCTATGGAACATTTGCTGAAATGGAATAGACACCGCGTTACTGTTTATGATGACTGCATCGATGCGGTCTGCTGTTTTTCCTAGAGTAGCCAATGGTTCGGGCAGGATCCCTTGTCGCATCGCCAGGTGCATCCGAGTGATTTGTCCTCGGTGGGCATCTGACAAAAAGGTAAGGTTAGAGTCTGTCACCTGTGCGGCTATGACTGGCCGCCCTTCTGTAGTGATGCCTGTCTTTAGGCTCATTCCGGTGGCTGACGAAGAAGATGTAGGGCTTAACATGCTTTTTCTTTTCTGTTTTTGGATTTATGATTTTAAATCATAGCTGTTTTTTACTTCTTATACAATCACAATAGTCATAAATTTTTAAATTAAAAAAGCAATAGACAGCATGGACGTAATAGACGAAATGGACTCAATGGACAAAATCAAGGCGAATGGTTGGGGTCTACCTTAGTCCAGCCATTTCCGCTAAATATTACTCACTCATTTTTAGGAAGTTATCACCACAGAGAACACAGAGAAGAATAGAAAATGAGAAATCCCTTTCGATTTTTAAGAAAATATTGTGTTTAGTTTTTCCATGGTCCTTCTCTGTGCGCTCTGTGTTCTCTGCTATGTGAGTTGTCAATCGCTTTAGCTTGAATTTCGCTTTTCGCACAGC
>CAMFKD010000015.1 GCA_945957095.1 uncultured Chlamydiae bacterium | reverse complement strand
TTTGCACGCTCGGAGCAAATAACCGCTGAAACCAACGTGGCAAATCTTCTTCCACCTGTTCACCAGGGGTGTCATCTTTAAGAATCCTTTCGACGGTCTTCTTCACGACCTGAAAAGCTTCATAATAGCCTCTAGCCGCTAAAGCATCGCGCTGCTGTCTATCACTCTGATCACCGTCTGGGTTCCACCTCGCCAACTTCACTTTTTCAATGAGTTCCTCAGACACTTGATAACCTTCGATGGATAGAGAATTGTAGGCATCCTGAACATAGACTTCCGCTATGTGTTCTAGATAAACTTTACCATCTTTAGGTTTTCCGGGAGCCTTAGGAAAATGCGTAAGAACAACCTGTCGATAATTTTCCCATAACGCACAGATACGATTGGCATAAGGAGAGCGATAGCGTGATGAGACCAAGAGGGGCGCTGCTACCTCAAAGGGATTAGTTTCTACCACGACAATCCCGACCTCTAGTAGATCAGCAACAAGATCGTCTGCCATCCTGTTCTTGCCCAAAAAACGCAGGGCTCCTGCTAGCCGCCCAGCAGCGCTTCGATAGCCGTGTTGCGAGATGACCTGGACTAGCTCGCCGCTGCTTGAAATAGAGCGAAGCGCTATCTCTGCATCCGAGGGAGAAGCTTGGAAATAGATAGGAGCCACTCTACAAAGAGCGTGGGCTAGTGGCATAATCTGCAGTCCGTTAACTTCCTGACGATCTTCCGGCAGACGTGCGGGATCTGCATAAACGAGAAGCGAAGTCCCATAAGGCAGTGACAGTGGAATGCCACTTCCCCCTGCCGCCATCACAACCACCTGTTTTGGCACGACCGAATTGCCGACATGGATATCAAGCGAGCATTTCGCCGAAAGACAGTAGTGTTGGCCATAGTGATGTTCTAGATAGACTCTGAGAAAATCCCAAAAGTTGGCGTACCAAGCCGTTGAATCGCCCCGCATGACATCAGGTCTAATCGCAAGATACCATCCTCGAATAATCTCCTCCAACCAACGCTGTCGTACTAATATTTCTCGATCCTGGCGTGAAAAATCACTCGTATGAAGAACGTGAGTTCTCCTTTCCTTCATGATGAGCTGAAGGCGAGACAGCGCTTGGTGTAAGGGGGGCATATCAGGTAAAATCCTTTAATTTACTCGTTTTTCATGTTATCATTTACTCGTTTTTCGTGCTATTATCTACTCGTTTTTCGTGCTATTGACCTCTCAAGTCCTTGACAATTACACTCTGTTGTCCTACTCTAGTAGGCGTTAAAAACATCGCCGCTACCATTTCTTGTAAATGTTCAAGCGTGCACTAGTGAAGAAAAGAGCAGTTAGTGCAACCAAGAATCTACTTAGCCGACGAACACGATATCGATTTTTCGCAGATTGACCGCGATGCCTTAAGTGTGATCCAGCGTTTGCAAGATGCTGGCTATGTGGCGTATCTGGTAGGTGGCGGCGTCCGCGACCTACTCGCCAAGAAAAAACCTAAGGATTTTGACGTCTCGACTTCCGCCAAACCGGAAGAGGTGAAGCAGTTGTTCCGTAAACACTGTCTTCTCATTGGCCGCCGTTTCCGTTTAGCCCATATCCGCTTCGGTAGGAAAATCATTGAAGTCTCCACCTTCCGTTCTGGTGAAAGTGCTGACGAGCTGATCGTTCGCGACAACCAATGGGGAAACCCGGAAGAGGATGCCCGCCGACGTGATTTTACGATCAACGGTCTCTTCTATGACCCAACCGAACACCATGTGATCGACTATGTGGGTGGTTGGGATGATATCCATCAACACCGCCTAAGAAGTATTGGCGATCCAGTCGTGCGCTTTCGGCAGGATCCTGTGCGTATGATTCGCCTACTGAAGTTTCAAGCGCGCTTTGGTTTCAAGATCGAAGAAGAAGCGGCTGCTGCATTAGCGCAATGCTATCCCGACATTGCTAAAAGTTCCCCTGCACGCGTATTGGAAGAAATCTTCCGCATGCTCGAGTCTGGTGCCGCTGAGCCGTTCATCCGCCTCTTGCAACAGCATGGCATGCTACAGCTTCTGTTTCCCTGGCTATCGAAGTTTTTGGAAACGCAAAGGGCAGAGGAGTTATACCGCCTGCTTGCCTGTGTCGATAAAATCCACCTCGACCCTACCTACACAGAAACGTTAGATAGGACCATCCTCACTTCATGCTTGCACTATCCTTTGTTGGATGAAGAACTCCACACTAAGTTTCTATCGCGCGATATCATCCCCCATATTGGCGACATTTCATTAGTCGCAGCTAATCTAGGTAAAACCGTGTCCGGTTCCTCTTTTTCACACTTTCCACGGCGCCTACGCATCTTGACCCACTTTATTCTCGTGCTACAATACCGCCTGACACCACCCAATCAGAAAATCCACTTCCGCCCAAGAATCACGCGCCATCCCGATTTCAACCTTGCTCTACAGTTTCTACAGCTGCGCGCGATGACTGACCCCAACCTGATCGATGCCTACCATGGTTGGGCTGAAGCGGCCGAAGCTGAACAAGCGAGCAATCCGGAAGAAGATACCAGACAATCCCACGGTGCAACACAACACCCTCGCCGCCGTCGATCGCGAGGACCTAGAAGGCGTCCCAATGCTCCCAGATCATGACCCTTATTCCGTTACTATCGGAACAATGCCTCTGTCGGATGGAGGAACCCTCTACTACACAGGCGCGCCATTATCAGCGGGACCGTTGCCAGCCATCTTCTATTTTTGCAGCACAGGAGAGGAGAGCTTAGGTCAAGACCCCTACAATCAGCCTGTCACCTATGTCAGCGAGTACCCCCTGCGCGTCTTTTCCCTTAGCCTACCCTATCATGACGAAGCGACGGATCGCCGTCAAGCTGTCGACCTATGGGCGCAAGCGCTACAACAGGGTATCGACCCCCTCACGCCTTATTTACAACAAGTTGTTGATGCCATTGCTGAGGTGGTCGCGAAGGGGTTGGCACCTTCCGGAAAGATTGCTGTTGCCGGGCTATCGCGAGGAGGCTGGATTGCCACGCACGCCGCTGCTCGCAGCCCGCATGTCAAGGCCGTAGCAGCTTTTGCCCCATTGACAGACCTCTTGGTCCTGGACGAATTTAAATCTCTGCACGACAATCCAGTAGTACAGGCTATGTCCTTAAATAACGTCATCGACTCATTGGTAGGCAAACCGCTTCGCTACTACATCGGTAACAGAGACACAAGGGTTGGTACTGACAACTGCTACGCCTTTGTTCGGCGTCTGGCAGAGCATTCCTACTCCCAACAGTTCCGGTCGCCGCCTGTAGAATTCATCGTATCACCCTCTGTCGGCCATCTTGGACATGGCACCACTACCCGCGCGTTTCACTCAGGGGCCCAGTGGTTGCTGAATATCTTGGGTCTGTCAGAAAAAGAAGGAGGGTATCCATGACACAAATCACCTATAGTCTACTGATCCCTTTAAAGGATGAAGAAGGAAATATCCGCGATCTGATCGATGAGTTGGAACCCGTGATGCAAAGCCTACAGAAACCTTGGGAACTGTTATGCATCGATGATGGCTCCACAGACCAGACACCAGCGATCTTACGCGAGATAGCCCTGTCCAAGCCCTATCTGCGTATCATCACCTTCAAACGCAACTTTGGACAATCTAGTGCCTTCGCCGCCGGCTTCAAGCTAGCCCGCGGAGAATTCATCATCACCCTAGATGGTGACCGCCAGAACGACCCAGCCGACATCCCTAAACTCCTAGCCGCTATGGACGACTGCGATATGGCCTGTGGTAGCCGTAAACGCCGTCGTGACAATTGGTGGCGGCGCATCGTCTCGCGTAGCGCCAACGCCATCCGTCGCCGTGTCTGCCGCGATGGCATGATTGACAACAACTGCTCTCTGAAAGTCTATCGCGCCTCTTGCCTGCACAAAATCAAGATGTATGAAGGCATGCACCGCTTCTTACCCGCCCTCTTCATCATAGAAGGCTTCCGCATTAAGGAGATCCCCGTTAACCATCGCGAACGTCAACGTGGCAACAGCAAATACAACATCTTGAACCGCGGCCTAAACACCATTTTTGACCTTGTCGCCGTCTTCTGGATGCGGCGGCGTCATCTCCGCTATGAGATTGAAAGCTAGAGGGACATAGTGACACCGCAAAAGCTGTTCATCTTTGCTGGCGAACACAGTGGCGACGCCTACGGTGCCAAGCTGTTGGAGGCGCTAAAGGCAAACGCTCCACAGATGTCTATCTATGGTGTTGGCGGCCCTCTAATGCGACAGCAGGGACTCGACTGTGTCATGCCCATGGAAGAGTTTCAGGTGATGGGTTTTGTCGATATCGTGCGCAAGCTCCCCACGATCTGGAAACAGTTTTATGCGATCCGCAATCTGATCCTAGAGACTAAACCAGACGTCGTTGTCTTCATCGACTACCCTGGCTTTAATCTGCGCATGGCTAAAGCACTGCGTAAAAAGGGTTTTAAAGGTAAACTTGTCCACTACATCTGTCCTACAGTATGGGCTTGGGGCAAGGGGCGCATCAAAACACTTGCTGATAACTTAGACCTGCTTCTGGCCATCTTCCCCTTTGAACCGCCGTTGTTTGCCGATACCAAACTAGACACACGTTTTGTCGGACACCCCCTCATCGAAGCGCTTGATCACCACCACTACGACCCTGAATGGGCTCGAAAAATCGGTCTCCCCTCTACAGACAACGTCCTAGCCTTATTCCCTGGTAGCCGCACTGGCGAGATCACTCGTCTGCTGAAACGACAGCTAACAGCAGCCCTAAAACTACGCCAGCGTGAACCGTCGCTACAGATTGCCCTCTCCTGCGCCGATGACAAGCAGCTCCCGTTAATCAACAAAATCGCGACACAATGCGGTCTTACTGTAGGTAAAGATTTTTATGTTGTGCCTCGAGAATACACCTATGAATTGATGAAAGCGTGCCGTACCGCCATCGCCAAATCAGGCACCGTCAACCTGGAGCTAGCGCTACATGGCAAACCTTGCGTCGTCGTCTATGAAGTTTCAACGCTAAACTATCTCATCCTCTGGTATTTCGTCAGGCTGCATCTCAACCACTATAGCATCGTCAATATCTTGTGCAACCGATTGGTCTATCCTGAGCTTATTGCCGACCCCTTTACCGCCGAAGAGCTATACAACACTCTTCTACCTCTGCACATCGATGGAGAAGTGCGCAATACCTGTCTGCAAGGGTGCCGTCAAGTGCAGGAAAGCCTCTTTAGCACCACTAAAACCTTGATGGCCAGTCAACAAGCGGCTAATGCCATCGCCACGCTATGCCGTCTATGAGAGAGCTTTTCCGCCGCTTCCAACGTTGGTTTATCCCCCCCTTCTTTGCCATATTTCTAGAGGGCTTTCTGCTACGCCTCATCCTCTTTACCTGCCGTATTGAAATCCGCAATGTCGACACCCTAAGACAACTCTACACGCAAGGTCCCTGCATCCTGGCAAGCTGGCATAACCGCCTAGCGCTCTTCTCCTATGCTGTAGCGCGATGGGCCCCAGACCTCCCTTTCAGCGCCGTGATCAGCAACAGCAAAGATGGCGAAATCCTAGCCAAAGTCATCGACCGATCTCCTAATATGCGCGCTATCAGAGTGCCTCATGACGCACGCCACAAAGCGATGAGGCAAATCATCCACACTCTCAAAGAGAATAAGAGTGTCTTACTCGTAACACCTGATGGTCCGCGTGGCCCACGTTACCGCTCCAAACCCGGCACTGTCGCAGCCGCACAGGCATGCCAAGCACCCATTCTGCCATGTACCTGGTCTGCCAGTCGCTTCTGGCAGCTTAGCACCTGGGACCGCTTGATGATTCCTAAACCTTTCTCACGTATTATCCTTACCATCGGCAACCCGATCGACATCAACAGCGGCGGCACGCTAAAGGAACGACGCGAGCGCCTAGACCAACATCTGTCCGATCATGACAAGGCAACCTGCGCCCTATTCTCCCACGATCCCGCACAATGGCCTAAGTAAAGAGACCAGGAGCCAGGAGTCAGAATATTTGGAAGTGCTGCAGAATGGGAGTACTCTTCGATGAGTTGAATAGATTCTACGATTATAGGCGTCCAAACCATTGCACAAAATATTTGTACGCAAACGCTTGTAGAAGTGAAACGAGACATCGAGTCAGTCAATTGGTTTGCCTGCCAAACGGCGTTTGTAGAATTGATCGATGTCTTATCGGGCAGAATCCTTATTTTTGTCCAAATTCGGCTTAATTCTGACAAAAACAACCAGGCTGATACGACGTCAGTCTCCCCCAAAGGCAAGCACTTTCTTCTTGCCAACTGTAATTTATAGTGTTATACTTATATCTAACTGAGAGGACATCTTGCGAGTTTTTAAGACGAAGCAGTTTGGACGTTATGCGTTGCGTGCACGCATTGATGACGAATTAATACTGTTGAAAGGGATGGCCGTCGCATGGCTTAGGGTAAGCGATGAAGAGCTTAATTATTCGCTTTCTAACGGTCTTTTACAGGAGATAAATTATGGCAAAAAAAAATAGTCGATTGAAAAAGGTTCTTCTGGATACCGCCAAAGATATGTTAGATGGCGGGATCTTGGATGAGAAAGAATATAAAAAAATAACAATGAGACATCTGAATAAAGAGAATCATCCAAAAATAGAGCCGATAACTAGCGAGGAAATTCGCACGTTACGCGAACAAGCACATCTTAGTCAGGCCGCATTCGCTAGCTACCTCAATCTAACCGTTGGCTACATTTCTCAATTGGAAAGAGGTTTAAAAACACCTACAGGAGCTGCACTCGCGTTGCTGAATGTTGTTCGCCGTAGAGGATTCGATGTTGTACGCTAATCTTTGTACAGCTGCGGGAGTAGTAGACACAACACTGGGAGCAGGAGTCAGCGCATTGGATTGACTGAATTTATCCGAGCTGCTGGCGCATGGCGTCGAGCCAACCACCCTTAAGCAGATCACGAGCTCCTAACAGTCCTTTACGCATCGCTCTAGAGGAAGAGCAGCCATGACATTTGATTAGAATGCGGTCGACACCGCTGACAATAGCACCTGGGTATTCGTCGTAGTCGACAATAGCATGTAGAGTACGAATAACGCTATCAAGGCGTGGATCGGGATCCTCTGAAAAAGCATCTTGAAGGTACTCCAAGATAAAGTACGAAACCCCCTCCGAGGTCTTTAAAAAGATGTTACCGGTGAATCCATCTGTGACAAGGACGTCCACCTTCCCCTGAAACACCTCGCGGCCTTCGATGTTGCCAGCAAACACCATCTGCGACTGCTCATTACATGCTTCTTGCAGCATTTCATAAGCTTGACGCGCCTCTGTTGTCCCTTTCTTTGATTCTTCACCAATATTCAAGAGACCAACAACAGGAGCATGGTTAAGGCCATAGCTGCGCAGATAAGCAGCACCCATCTTAGCAAACTGGACAAGATGTTGTGGCTTGCAACTGACATTGCCGCCGACATCAATGACCGCCACATAACCCCGACGGGTCGGAAGCATGGCTAGCAGAGCCGGCCGCTCCACTTCAGGCAACATCGGTAGCATGATCGTACCGCTGGCAACTAAAGCGCCAGTGTTACCAGCAGAGACAAAGGCATGGAGCTCGCCATCGCGCAGCTGCCGTATGCCTGTAACCATCGATGAGTTCTTTTTATGACGAATCGCCGAGAGAGGGGAATCATCCATCTCAATGACTTCGGGACAAGGAACCAAGCTTAAGCGCTGCATCCGGGCCGAGAGACGGGAACTATCTGCCTCCAGCCTAGCTAGCACCTCCGGTGTTCCAAAGGCTACCAAAGTATCGGGATCATCCAGATCGCGGGTGACATCCGCCAAGGCCGCAAAGTAGACATCGGGAGCTTGCTCGCTCCCCATTAAGTCAACGCCAATGCGAAAGCCTTCTGCGCTCAATTACCCCTCACGTGTAGCCTGGTAGCTGCGGCCAGCATAATGTCCACAAGCGGAACAAGCCGTATGAGGCAGCTTTTGGCTATCACAGTTAGGACACTTTGCGGTTAATTTAGGGCGCTTAGCATGGTGCGAGCGACGTGAGTTCTTGCGAGCATTTGACATTCTATTACGTGGTACTGCCATAATTGATCATCCTCCAAAAAGGTTGAAACCATCATACCCCAAGAGCGCCTTTTTGCAAAACAAAACCGCACATCAACCAGGTAGATCAATCAGAGGTCACGGAAAGGATGATATCCCTCTATCTCATCATCGTTGCCTTGGGAAGGCTTGCTGAGATAGCGCTCGACATCGCGACGCGCGGGACAGTGACCACTATGGCATTCTGCAATGCTGGGCACTTCCAGGAGAATTGCCTCGCGGAGGATCCCGCTGATGTCAAAGAAACCGCGTTTTAAACCGGCGATAGGCTCTAGATGCATCAACTTATCGACGACGATATTGACCTTGAAGGGCTCATTGCAGATGCGGCAAGGCACCTGAGCCTTAGTCTTAATGGATACCTGCACCACCAATTCTTCATGTGCTAGATAGGCCTGTCCATCAAGACGAATAGGGTCGACGAATGTCAGTTCTTTTTCGCAGATATCGAGAAAATCAGGTTCCAGATCGAGGTGCAAAGGCCAGTTCTTGCCTCCTCGCAGCTGTTCTACGTAGATTTTTAAATAAGGATCGATTTCGGTCATAGTGCAATAGAGTGTAGAAGGCTCATCCCTTATTTGTCTAGGCCGAAAATTTACTGGCCAAGATCGCACTTGATGAGGTAGGATGTGTGTCAAAGGACTAAATTAAGACAACAGTTACCAAAGTTGACCTGAATGGGCCACAAACAGTCATGAAATTAGGGGAGAGTGCCCGAGGGGCGCCACCCATAGCTTCTTTGGATTGGCTAAGGTAACCAACAGAAACGAGAAAGGTGACAAACTCGCAGAGCGAGGCGTGTTGCAGCTGGGAAACCAGGGTTTAAGAGCTACGCAAATTCCGCCCCTCATAAGGGCGTGGTAAAGGTTTAATTAAAAACCTACAGACGGCATCCATAATGAAAGAGCAAGGTGACAGGTACAGCGACTGCAACCTCCTAACGGGAGCAGCGTTATCCTTTGTGCTTGCTAGCTGCTTAAGTGCCTGTTTGTTGATGGAGCGATAGCCCCCGATATCCCCTCCAGCCCCTCATAGAGTCTCTGTCGCCTTTCGTGCAGACAGCGAGCTACCGTCATGGATGAAATTCTGTTAAATATTGAATCAAAAGAACGTCGCTACGCGCATCTTCGCAACGGCGTCCTCTACGATCTCATCGTCGAGCGAAAGAAAGAGCGACAGCTGGCGGGAAATATCTACCGCGGGCGAGTTACCAATATTCTGCATAATATCCAATCCGCCTTCATCAATATTAATGAAGGGGAAAACGGCTTCATTCACATCTCCGACATCATCGAAAATACGCGCAAGTTCGAGCAAATCTTCGATATGGACTTCGACCTCGATTACGATATCGGTGAATTGGACATGCGCCAGCAGAAGAATCTCAAAATCGATGAAGTCTTAAAGATCGATCAACCCGTGCTCGTCCAGGTGGTCAAAGAGCCTATTGGCACTAAAGGAGCGCGCCTCACCTCCAATGTCTCTATCGCCGGCCGCTACCTGGTGCTGCTACCTAACTCACCACACCGCGGCGTATCTCGTAAAATCGAAGATCGCGCCATCCGAGACAGATTAAAGAAACTGATCCGTTCTTTTGAAATGCCTAGGGACATGGGCCTCATCTGCCGTACAGCAAGCCGTTCCGCCACCCCCCAGATGCTAATTGCTGAAGCGCATGAGTTGCTGGAAAATTGGCAAGCAATCATGGATAGCTTTAAGAAGACATCTGATCCGGCGCTCCTCTATGCAGAATCAGATCTGATCAAGCGCGCCGTTGTCACCGCTATCGATAGACGCTTTGAGCGGCTTCTCATCGATGACTACCCCACCTACCAGACATGTAAAAAACTCTACGATAAATACGCTAGCGAACACAACCTACGCATCGAATTTTATCGCGATAAAGTGCCCATGTTTGAGCGCTTTAATGTCGAAAAAGAGATCGACAAAGCGCTCAGACGCAAGGTGTGGCTCTCCTCAGGCGGCTACCTCTTCTTCGACCGTACAGAAGCCATGCATACCATCGACGTCAACTCTGGCAGAAGCAACAATAGCGAGGCGGACGTCGAAGAGTCCCTCGTACGCATCAACCTTGAAGCTGCTGAAGAAATCGCAAGGCAGCTGCGTCTCCGCAACATCGGTGGATTGGTCATCTGCGACTTCATCGATATGCGCTTAAGACGCAACCAACGGCGCGTATTGGACCGGCTTAAAGATTGCATGCGGGATGATTCCGCTAAATGCACTATCCTTGGCATGAGTGAGTTTGGCCTAGTGGAGATGACCCGTCAGCGCCACCGCGGTTCCCTCTTCCAAACCGTCTTTACCGCATGCCCTTATTGTTCTGGCAGCGGCATGATCAAGAGCCATGAAACTGTTTCCATCGAGATCGAGCGCGAGATGCGTAAGATCGTCCGTTGCCAACAGCAGTATGGGCTTAAGTTGGTTGTCCATCCTGAGCTCGATCAGTACTTAGAGATCATCGACAAACCCTACCTACGCAAGCTTGCTGAAGGCTTGAATGCCCAAATCGAGTTCGGTAGCGATGACGCCCTACACCTCAACGAATTTCGCTTTTATTCGACCACCAGCCACCGACAGATCGAAACCTAAAGAAACTGAGCAGATTGCCATGGAGTTCTTAGAAAAGCTCGCACAGTATGAGAAAGAACTGGTCTTTACCCCGCGGCAAGGGCAGATCCTACGCCAATTTTACCACAGTTACATCGAAGCGCTGAAGGATAAGGGTACCCCTGTCACACAGTCTCCCCCGATCACATTGCAGTTTTTGGAACTCATCGTCAAGCAGATCCGAACTCCCTATCACTTTCAGGTATGCCACAAACGGGTCACCAAGCCCGATGACTACTTCACCTTTGGCCTGGATATCATACGCCCTCTCATCGATTTCAAGCACTCGATCTGCCTCGGTACGGAACATCTCGCCCTGATCGACCTCCAGCTTAAGCAAAAACACAACTGCATCTTCTTCGCCAATCACCAGACAGAACCTGATCCTCAAGCCATCAACCTTCTCATCGAAAAGCACTACCCCGAGATTGGTGCGGAAATGCTCTTTGTCGCTGGTGATAGAGTCATCAGCGACCCCATAGCCGTCCCCTTCAGCAAAGGACGCAACATGCTCTGCATCTACTCCCGCAAGCATATGGATTACCCACCTGAGAAGAAAATGGAGAAGCAGCAACACAATCGTCGCGCACTCCAGGAGCTTGTACGCAGGCTCTCCAATGGCGGACAATGCGTTTACGTTGCTCCGAGCGGTGGGCGCGACAGACCCGATGCTCAGGGCACTGTCAATCCAGCGCCCTTTGATCGCGATGCCATCGACCTCTTTGCCCTCATGGCTAAAGACAGCGGCATTCCTACTCACTTCTATCCCTTAAGCCTCTTGACACACCATCTTCTTCCCCCACCACCCGTAGTAGAAAATGAGATTGGCGAAGACCGCGAGTTTCATTACACCCCTATTGGTCTCCATATCGGCGCTGAACTCGATATGACCTATGGCAGCGACCGCACTGATCTCGATAAAAAAGGCCAACGGCAGCTGCGTTGTGAGTACATCTATGGCCAAGTATGCCAAGGCTACCAGCGGATTCTCGACAAAATGCCATAGAGGCAGACATGCAGCAACGCACTCTCTCAACGGCCCCGCCTAAGCCAGCCAAAGGCCCCCCTGAGCGTACTTCTTTGATAGGTCACTACACGTTGCTTGAGCCATTGGAACCACTAAAGCATAGCTCACAGCTGTGGAACGCCCTGTCCGGACATGATGATGTCTGGTCTTATCTCCCGTATGGCCCTTGGAACACCGAAGATGTTTTTCTATCCTGGCTGAAACAGATCGCCTCCTTGCCCCATCAACTCTATTACACCGTCGTTGACAGCGCTTCAAAAGAAGCTCTGGGTTGCCTTTCGCTACTTAATATCGAGGTTGCTCACGGCTCAATCGAAATAGGGGGGATCTTTTACTCGCCTCGTCTACAGCGAACACGAATCGGTACAGAAGCGATTTACTTAGCCTCTCGTTACGTGTTCGATGAGCTAGGTTACCGTCGCTTAGAATGGAAGTGCAACGAAGCCAACCGTGCCTCTGTACAGGCCGCCATCCGGTACGGCTTTGTCCCAGAAGGAACTTTCTACCAACACTGGATCATAAAAGGCCAAAACCGCAATACCGCTTGGTTTTCAATTCTAGATGGAGAATGGCCTCATCGCAAGCTCGCCTTCGAAGAATGGTTGCACCCTGATAATTTCGATAGCTGCGGTAGGCAAAAACGCCGCTTCACACCTTTCAATGTGCATGTTTAAAGTGGAAATAAGTTTCCCAGCTATTCCTGTTAGTTTTTAGAAATTTATTACCACAGAGTGCACAGAGAAAGGATAGGAAGATGAGAGATTTTTTTTGTTTTCAAGAAAATATCATATTTATTTTTTCCCATTTCCCTCTCTGTGTTCTCTGTGCACTCTGTGGTAAAAACTTCAGTGACAGGCAAAAGTGTGTATTTATGGGGGGTGTTTTAGCTTAAAAAACGCTAAAAGATGGGGGGTGTTTTAACCGAAAGCTAGGAAGAGTGCTTCGGCCATGCTACGGACGCGCGGATCACGGTTTTTTTTAAGGATAGTCGCGATTTTAAGACCTTCTTTGCGGTTGCCTAGCATGAGAAAAGCCTTAGCTAAATTGAGAAGAGTGGGACCATGGTTGGGCTGAAGCTTTAAGGCGCGGTCTAGAAAGCGCAATGCCTTAGCAGGGTTACCAATCTGTACGTAGAGAGCGCCTAATGTCTGAGCATCATAAGAATCGTTACTGAGAACATTTAACGCCTCATAAAAGGGGATCGCGATGTTGTATTTACCCTGCCGAATGTAGGCGTAGCCAGTGACGCGCAGATCGTCTAGCTGTTCCTCTGTCCACCCCAACTTTTCGAGCCAGTTGACCTTCTCAGCCCGCTTCTTTGGCTGAGCGATCGGATCTGCTTCCGTTTCTTTTTTCACGTTGTCCGACTCCAAAGGTGTCACTCCCTACGCCTGCAAAAACTGACCGATGCGGCTTACGATGTGCCCCAACCAGTCGTTAATCTTAGTGATTTGGTCAAAACAGGAGAGCAAGATAGACTTTTCCCGTTCTTCTTCAGGCGACTCGCATAGAGTACTGGCGATCGATTCTTGCTGCTCATCCTGCCGGTGTTGATTGCCCAAGGTTGGGACCACTCTAGAGACAGTAAAAGGCGAGCGACGACGGCCAAATTTACGAGGCGGAGGCGACAGAAAGAGAGCCCATGGAGTCAAGACCCTGCCGACGCCTAGTAAGAGGTCGACTTCCGAAGGTTTAGGCTGGAAGTCGACAACAATCGTCTGCGGAGGAATAGAAGCCGCTTGATCAAGGCGAAATTCTTTCCTAATCTGCTCAACGAACTCTGTGCGCTGGGCATAGGCAATATGGACGCTGAAGTCAAATTTATCGATTGTGGTCATAAGTCTCACTCTACCTACTAATGCCATATTAATTGTATCAATGTTTTAATTTTATGACAAACAATCCCCCTAGACAACATGGGATGGAAAGATCTATTATCAATTCCCAAATAATTCTGTGGTGAAGCCTAGATGTTCACCACTGGGTTCTCTGTGGTAAACAAATACGGTGAAGCGATGACTTGCGAAACCTTGACAGCTGCTCAGATTGCAGCTCTCTGCGACCACACTTTTTTACTGCCGTGTGAAGCCTACCGTCAAGAGGCCTTGTTCACCTTTTCGGGCAGAATTTCGGCCAGGCGAGGGGTCTCAGATGCCGCAACCGACGACGAGAGAATAGCGTCAGCTATTGCCGAGGAGGCGGATGCGGTAGATGAGACTCCCACAGCCGACCGAAAACTGACCGAAAAGGTGAACAAAGCCCATCAAGAGGGGAAAAGTGCGATACAGCTGAGGCGATGCGCTTTCGACCTCTTCTTAGAGCAAACCGTAGCATTACCGATCCATCCATATGCCGTCTGCGTGCGCTATTCCGATGTCGCCTATGCAAGACAGCGGCTACCGCACAACATTGTCATTGCTGCTACGATCGGATTTCCTGATGCTTCGGCTTGCAGCCTTGCCTGTAAAATGAACGAGATGGCCACTGCCATCGCCGAAGGCGCCCAAGAGATCGACATGGTCCTAAACTACAACGTTCTCAAAGCGGGACACTTTGACGAAGTCAAAAGGGAAATTTCCGCTATTGCCAATGAAGTGAAAGATCATGCTGGCGTATTGAAAGTCATCTTGGAGACCTCAGAGCTAACTCTAGAAGAGACGGCTGTCGCTTGCCAGATCGTCGATGCGTGCGGTGCTGCCTTTGTGAAGACGTCCACAGGGTTCAGCAGCAAAGGAGCAACAGTCGAACACCTTCGCGTCATGCGCGGTCACTTCCCCCGCGGCATCAAGATATCCGGAGGCGTCAACATCCACAACCTCCAGAACCTGTTGCAAGCAGCTACAACACCCGGAGAACCCATCTCCACTGACCCGATGAAACTACGGATTGGTGAAAGCTCCCTGCTCCAGAAGCTAGGGACAGGAGCCTACTGATGGGAGCGCCACACCTTTCTGTCTTGCTAAAAGAGGTGGTTGCCGCCTTTGAAGGGATGTGCATCACAACCTTTGTCGATGGTACATTAGGAGCTGGAGGGCATGCTACAGCCCTTCTACAAGCACATCCTGAGATAACGCAGTATATCGGTATTGACCAAGATCCTACTGCTTTAGCCATTGCCAGCGCTAGGTTAGAACTTTGGAAAGATCAGTGTCGCTTCGTCCATGCCAACTTTTCCGACATAGCAACGGTGTTGGCGGAGCGGCAGGTTGCTTCCTGCGACGGCATCTTGCTTGATCTAGGCGTCTCGTCGATGCAGCTAGATACTGCAGAGCGTGGGTTCAGCATCAATAACCCTGGCCCATTAGATATGAGGATGAACCCTAACCGCACGCTGACAGCTGCTGAGATCGTCAATACCTGGTCAGAGAGAGAATTAGCATATCTCTTTCGCAATTATGGCGAAGAAAAGCGTTGGCGGCAGGCAGCGAGCGCTATCGCCAAAGCTAGGCAACATCAGCCCTTAACGACCACTCAAGAGCTTGTCAACCTACTCTACCCTATCCTCAAAGATCCACGGTCTAGCAAGGGCATCCATCCTTTAACACTGGTGTTTCAAGCATTACGTATTGCAGTCAACGAAGAATTGGATGTTTTGGAATCAACCCTCAAACATGCTATAGACCTTCTGTCTCCTGGAGGACGCCTGGCCGTCATCTCCTTCCACAGCTTGGAAGATCGCATTGTGAAGCAGTGCTTCGCGTATTTTGCCAGCGACAAGGAGAGCACGCGAGGAATTGCTGGTGTCTTCAAAGACAAGCAGCCATTGCTGAAGATGATCACGCGTAAGCCTGCCATGCCTAGCACGGAGGAATGTGCTATCAACCCTCGCGCCCGCAGTGCTAGACTACGTGTTGTCGAAAAAGTAGGTATCGAGCCCCAAACATGATCAAACTGTTGACCAAACTATTCATCTGCCTAATGAGCGCTGGCACGGCCCTCTATGTGACTGTCAGTGAACAAAATCAGGTGATGGCAATGCGGCGAGCGATTCCACCTCTTGCTAAAGAAGTCAGGGCCATCCAGGAGGAAAATCATCACCTTCAGTACGTCATCGATCGCTTTGAAAATCCAGTCCATCTGATTGAGCTGTCTCGCAAGCCAGAGTATGGTCACTTAAAATACCCTCGGACCGCCGACGTCATCATTCTTCAAGTACCACAAGAGCGGTAGATGATGAAGGAACCGCCCCCTATTCCCACTCATTCGGCAGACCGCAAGCGCGTAGTCGTTGTCAGTATCAGCTTGTTCTTTCTATTCTCACTGTTAGTCATCGCTTACTACAACGTACAGATTCTTCAAGGCGACAAGTGGTTACGCATCGCTCAGCGCCAGCACTATTTCATCGTCAAAGACCCCTTCATGAGGGGTACCTTCTACAGCAACACGTCTATTAAAAGAGGCCACCCTGAAGAACCGCAGAAGCTTGCCGTCGACATCCAAAAGTTTCACTTGCATGTCGATCCTGTGTCCATTCCAGAGAGCTTACGCGGTCAGGTAGCAGATGATTTAGCAGCAATCTTAGGAGACGGTGAACGAGATAAACTTCTCGCTAATCTAGAGAAAAAAAGCCGTCACCGCGTCCTCCAAATGTGGCTGACAGCTGATATGAAAGATGAGGTGCTGCAGTGGTGGTTGCCTTTTGCCAAACAGAACCACATCCCACGGAACGCTCTCTACGCTGAAGCGGATTACCAGCGCTCTCATCCTTTTGGGAAAATGCTGGGGCCGGTTCTTCATACTGTTCAGAACCGCCGCGACGAAGTGACGGGTCAAGCCATCCCTACTGGGGGGCTTGAATTGCAGTTCAACAAGGTTTTGCAGGGGCATCAAGGTGCCCGAAAGCTGATGCGCTCACCACGGAGTGCTTTTGAAATTGGCGAAGTCATCAACACTCCAGAGCATGGCGCGGATGTCTACCTAACCATCAACCATGTGCTGCAAGCAATTGCGGAAGAAGAGATTGCTCGCGGCGTCAAAAAAGCCAAGGCTAAGGCTGGTTGGGCGGTGATGATGGATCCCTATACCGGGGAGATCTTGGCATTAGCGCAATACCCATTCTTTTACCCTGACGACTACCCCAGCTTCTTCGCCGATCCCAACAAAATCGATGCTACGCGAGTTAAAGCGGTCACCGATGCCATCGAGCCAGGCTCTATCATGAAGGCCATCACGGCTGCTATTGCTCTGAAAGCAAATCAAGAATTGCTCAGCAGGGGCGAAGCCCCTCTCTTCGATACGGAAACCAAGATGGCAACAGCCAATGGCAACTTCCCCGGCAGGAAGCCGCTTAAGGACTTCCGCGTCTACCGCTACCTCAACCTTAACATGGCGATGCATCTTTCGTCCAACATCTACTTTGCACGCCTTACTGAGCAAATCACGAAGCGGCTTGGGCCGCAGTGGTATCGGTCGCAACTATGCGACACCTTTGGCTTCGGCAAAGCAACTGGTATCGAGCTGCCTGGTGAAAGCGCAGGAGTAGTGCCGACGCCAGGAAAAAAGCACGCTAATGGCGCGCTCGAATGGTCGGTACCAACCCCCTTTTCCTTGGCTATCGGCCATAATATCCAGGCGAACAGTATCCAAATGCTCCGCGCCTTCGCCGTTCTCGCTAATGGCGGCCGCCTCGTCCAGCCGACCTTAGTCCGTAAAGTCGTCAAGACATACGCCGATGGCACGACCTCTTTATTGGTGGATCATACGTCGTCGGAGCGCGTAAACTCTTTCCCACAAGTCGCCCAATCCGATATCATTTCGAGAGTCGTCAACAGCTTGAAATACGTTACTCAGGGAAAACGATGCGATATTCCAGGGTACACTCAGGTCGGCAAAACCGGGACAGCGGAGAAGATCGTCAATGGTGTCTACGATAAGGACCGCAACGTCTCTTCTTTCGTCGGCTTTGCCCCGGTAAAGGATCCTGTCTTCGTCCTCATCGTCTCGATCGATGAGCCGGAGAAGGCAACGATTCCTGGCGTTGGCTTGGTCCAATATGGCGGTTACTGCGCCGCTCCTGTGTTTCGTGAGATAGGAAGGCGCACGTTGGAGTACCTTGGTATCACGCCGGATGATCCTTATGGCTACCCACAGGGGGATCCGAGGTATGACCCCGAGAAAGCCGACTGGGCGAAAGAGATGAAAGCGATGAAGCAGCTATTTGAAGAGTGGAACACACAAGGCAAGTGATACCGGATGAAGATTAAGAAGCTTGTCAAAGACATCGACGACATACAGGTCAAAGGCTCAAAAGAGGTTGAAGTCACTGGCGTCTGTGCTAACTCGCAGTTTTTAGCGCCTGGCAACCTCTTTGTGGCTAAACGAGGCAAGACCTATGATGGCAGCACCTTCATTCCAGAAGCGTTGCAAGCAGGCGCTGCAGCGATTCTCACCGACATCTATGACCCCTCGCTTAAAGCCGTTGTCCAGCTGATTCACCCCAACGTTTCATCGATCGAAGCATTGCTAGCAGCACGATTCCACCAACATCCAAGTCAGCAGTTGCTAACCCTCGGCATCACCGGCACCAACGGCAAAACAACGACGGCGATGCTTGTTAAACATCTTCTGGACGAAGCAGCGATCTCCACTGGCCTCATCGGCACTATCGAATACATCATCGGTCCCCACCGGCATCGTGCGTCGCACACGACACCCGACGTCTGCAGTAACCAGAAAATGTTAGCTGAGATGCTCCGTGAAGGGTGTCAAGCAGCGGTGATGGAGGTCACAAGCCATGCCCTAGAACAAGGACGTGTGGCTAACATCACCTTCGATATCGCTATTTTCACCAACCTGACGTTGGACCACCTAGACTACCACGGGACGATGGAGCACTATGCAGCAGCGAAACAGCGTCTTTTCACTTCCCTGACATCTGTGACGGCGAAGAAAACCGCTAAAAAAAGCATCTCAAATCCCGTTGCGATCATCAACCTCGACAGCGAATGGGCCGATAAGATGATGGAAGGATGCCCAGCACGCCTCCTCACCTACGGTCTTACCAAAACCGCAGATCTCACTCCGAAAGAGCTTCGCTTATCTGACGAAGGCAGCCACTTTATCCTAGAGTACCAATCGCAGCGTGCTTCCTTCTAT
>CAMFKD010000014.1 GCA_945957095.1 uncultured Chlamydiae bacterium | reverse complement strand
CCGATAACCTAGCTGCAGAGGAAAGAACCCTTGAGAATTAGGAAGCGTCATAGGATTAAAACCAAAACTCACTAACTTCTTGGCTATCCCCAACAAATAGCTATTAGATTTTTTAATATCAGATAACGCCTGTCGGACCATCGCTTCATTGCCATCACGACATATAATGTGTAGCGTGGTATTCCCTTCGCTGTCAGTAACGGAGGGATCCAGAGTGCTATAGAGAAAAGCAACTAGTGATGCATCGCCTTCAAGACAAGCATTACGTAATAATTCCATCCCTTGCTGGGGCATATCGCGAAATAGCCCAGCATCCACCATAATGCGCAAAAATCGACTCCTTTCCGCGCTATCCCAGATTGGATGTGCCAAGATATTGGCAGCTTTAAAGCTGCTGTCGGCATGTTGGGCAACCCAAGGCCTGTCAGAGACAGCTCGAATAAATGTATCTGTAGTCCTCTGGTCTTGCATTAGGCGGTCTTGGATTTCTTCTACCCCCTTTTCGGATAGCATTCGCCTGCAGTGATCCCTAAGACTTACTTCTGGTATATTCATAAAAATACAAAATAATAACTAAATAAGATCAATTTGTATTATATAGTTTTTTATTTTATTAGGTAAATGAATTAATTTAATTTAAAAAGCTAGGTGTATGACAGTATTTTTTTTCGGATATATGTTCATCTATGTCCCCATTCGGATTTTCATTCAGAGGCTGGAAAAAATGGAACGCAGCACTGCTCTATTGCAGCCATTTATGCTCAAACCTATCCGTATTTATGCAAAACTTCTTTACTATTTGCGGCCATCCACATACAATTAGGTCAATCTACTACCAAATGGTGCAGGAGATATGGGCTTATTTTCGCGCGACAAACCCAAGATTAAGGTGCAATCCACCAAGAAGGATGGCTTTAGTGGCTGGCTAAAGTGCACGCATTGCAACGAGCTCATTCACACTAACGAGCTCTCGCAAAACTACAACTGCTGCCCCAAATGTGACTACCATTACCGGCTCTCTGCCCAAGAACGCATTAAACTGCTCGCTGACGAAGGCTCATTCGTCGAGCAGTTTGGCAACATCGAGCCCGTCGATCCCCTGGGCTTCTCCGACACCCAACCCTACACAGAACGTCTAGCTAATGCTAAAGAAAGCGCCGGTACCAATGAGGCTGCTGTCGTGGGAACCTGTACGCTGAATGGCCGCTCCATCGCCCTTGGCGTCATGAACTTCGACTACATGGCTGGATCGATGGGGTCCGTAGTTGGTGAACGCCTCACCCTCTTAATGGAGTTAGCACTGGAGAGGAAGCTGCCTCTCATCATCGTGGCCACTTCGGGAGGTGCTCGGATGCAGGAATCGATCCTTTCTCTCATGCAGATGGCCAAGACATCAGCGTGCTTAGGACGGCTGCACGAAGCCAAGATCCCCTACATCTCTGTCTTTACCAACCCCACCGCAGGGGGGATTACCGCTTCTTTTGCTTCCTTGGGTGACATCATCGTAGCGGAACCCAATGCTCTGATCTGCTTTGCCGGCCCTCGTGTCATCGAGCAAACGCTTAAACATAAACTACCGCCTGATGCGCAAAAGTCAGAATTTCTCCTTAAGCATGGCATGATCGATGCCATTGTGCACCGTCCAGAGCTTAAAGAAAAACTAAACACCTTTCTCCACTTTCTCGATCGCCGAAATAGAAATAACAAAGAGATCTTCCAATCGATGAAAGAACGCGCAAATAAGGCAAAGCAGCTATGACAACACACGTAGAAACCATCGATATTGAAGTCATCAGACAGGAAGGGGCTGAGATGCCTCACTATGCATCAGCAGGGGCTGCGGGAGCCGATTTGCACGCCTGTTTACCGCAGCCACTAACCATTCCTCCGGGGAAATGCGCTCTAGTGCCCACAGGACTACGCATGGCTATTCCAGAAGGCTTTGAACTGCAGATACGTCCGCGTAGCGGCCTAGCCCTTAAAGAACAGATCACCGTTCTCAATACTCCAGGCACGATTGACAGCGACTATCGCGGTGAGGTGGGGGTCATCCTCATCAACCATAGCGAAAAAGAATTTGTTGTGACTCCTGGGATGCGCATTGCACAGTGTGTTGTCGCGCCATTTTATCAAGCGACGTTTCTCGAAACAACGCAGCTAAGCGAGACTCAACGCGGTCACGGAGGCTTCGGCCATACAGGGTTATAGATAGGTAAAATTGTAATCCAATAGAGTGTCTCTATGGTAAAAATTAGTGATTACTTAGATGCCAACCTCGTCTGTTTCCTCGACGTGACGACACGAGATGACGCACTCAATGCCATGGTCGATCGTGTCTATTTGACAGGCAGGCTAGAGAATAGGCAAACCTTCTATGACGCCATCATCAGCCGTGAGGAGATTGTGACGACTGGAATCGGAATGGGTGTCGCCATCCCACATGCCAAACTCCCTTCCTACAACCAATTCTTTATTGCTGTTGCCGTCTTGAAAAAAGGGGTCGACTGGCAAGCTCTAGACGGCGCCCCCGTACGTTTGATCTTCATGATTGGTGGGCCGGACAACAAGCAAACCGAATACCTGCAAATCCTGTCTGGCTTAACATCTGTGCTGCGTGATGAAGAACGTCGTAAGAAAATATTGGTAGCGGACAATCCGCAGGCCATCCTTGACCTGTTGACAAAGCGTTAAGAGAGGGAACATTATGGATCTCAAGTTAAAAGATGTCGCTGAACTGCTTAATGTCTCGAAGACAACGATCCGCCGCTGGCTATCCGACGGCAAGCTTCCGGCCTATCGCATCAACAACCAATACCGCTTTAACCGCAATGAAATCGAAGACTGGGTGATGCGCCACCGGGTAGATACAGAAAACGATCAGCTCAATGTGGAAGACATGGCATCCTCAGATGAAGGCGACGATGACGATAGCCTGGCAGGCAGTGGTGGCACTAAGCAGTTTAGCCTATACCGAGCCATCAACAAAGGCGGGGTTCTCTATCAGGTGCCAGGCCAGACGAAAGAACAGGTGATTCGCAATACCATGGCAATCACTGCCAGTACGCTGAACCTCGATGGAGAGGTGCTCACCGATCTGCTCCTAGACCGCGAGAAGCTCATGCCCACAGCGTTAGGTAGTGGTATCGGCGTCCCTCATACACGCGACTTCCTTCTTAATGGCCAGCAAGATGCCGTCATCATTGCCTTTCCAGAAAAGCCCATCCAGTATGGAGCATTGGATGGCAAACCGGTGCATACACTCTTCTTTCTCTTCGCATGCGACGACAAGCGCCACCTGCACCTCTTGGCTAAGATTGCCCATTTGAGTAGCCAACCCGACACCCTAGAGGTGCTCAGGTCACGCCCACCCCGTCAAGCTTTGCTAGAATATGTGAAGAACTGGGAAGCGCAAGTGTCTCTCAACCGGCCTTAATGGCAATTTGGGTATATTAAGGGTGAGGAACGATGGAGGCAACAGTAATTTGTTGCCTTTCAGGGCCGTAATACCAAAATAACCGGTAGGCACAGGGTGTTCTGTTTTGCACATAGGACTCAAACACCTTTTCGTTATTTGGTCCCTTCAGACTGCTAAATTCATGTGTCTGTAAGGATGGATGTCGCAAGTCAGCTTCCATAAAAGCTAGAGTTTTGCAGACTGCTTTAAAAATGCCAACTTTATCCTTAGCTTTCTTAAGAGCCATAAACTGACTCTTAGCACCATCGGTGAAAGTCAGCTCAAACTTCATCATCTTCGAGATACTTTGAGAAGGAACCTAATTTATGCTTACCTTTCTGTTTTAAACCCTTTTGCACCTTGTGCAAAGTATCTGGATTTTGATGCAGCCATAGCTCATGTGCAGGAAGCTCTGCCAATGGCTCCAAAATGATTTTTCCAGCTTCTTGATAAGCCAAGACAGCATGGATATTTCCGTCTGGCAACAGCTTTGTAAGATTGACTCGGTTTCTTCCATCGAGATTGAGACGTAAAGACATACTTATCCCCTCTCTCTTCTTTAGGATACACCCTAATCATAGCGCAAATTGGTAAATATGTCAATAGCTACTTGTGTCATTGTTACATTGTAACAATGGGCATGGACGTAATGGACATCGTAAACGTCTCCTTTGTCCATTAGGTCCATGCCCATCGTCCATGACAGCTGCGCCCGTTTTTATTTTGAGCTACCCACTTCCGACTTCTGGCTTCCTTCCTTACCCTCTTTACCACTATTCTTTTCCTCTTCCTTCTTCCCTTTGCTGGAAGCGGGTGGAGTAAGCTGGCCAATGGGGAATACTTCCAAATCGTTGAAGACCAATTTATCCTCTTCGATGGTGATGAGAACGCGACGTCCTTCGTTAGGATGCAGCAACAGCTTTTCGGCCAAGGGGTCTTCCAGGCTTTGCTCAATCAAGCGGCGCAGCGGTCTGGCGCCCATCTCAGGCTGGAACCCTTTGTCAACCAAGTACACCTTGGCTTTATCGTCCAACGAGATGAAGATTTCTTTCCGCTTAAGACGCTCGGAAACCTTGCTGATTTCCAGTTCAATGACCTTCATCAAGTACTCTTTGCTGAGCGGACGGAAGATCACCACATCGTCGACGCGGTTGACAAACTCAGGTTTAAACTGCTTCTTAATCGCCTCCATAATCTTTTCTTTGATCGTGTCATAGTCTGGTGTGCCTTCTTGAGCCGCAAAGCCCACAGTCGTGCTCTTTCGAATCAAATCAGCACCCAGGTTGGAGGTCATGATGACGACGGTATTACGAAAATCGACCTTACGCCCGAACGAATCGGTCAAGCGCCCCTCCTCCAAGATCTGAAGCAACAGATCCATCACATCAGGGTGCGCCTTCTCAATCTCGTCAAAGAGAACGACAGCATAGGGACGCTGACGCACTTGTTCCGTCAGCTGCCCGCCTTCTTCGTGCCCCACATAACCTGGAGGGGAGCCGGTCATTCGGCTGACGGCAAATTTCTCCATGTATTCGGACATGTCGACCTGGATGAGCGCATCCTCACCGCCGAACAGATGCGTTGCGAGTAGACGCGCTAGCAGTGTCTTACCAACGCCTGTAGGACCCATGAAGAGGAAGGCGCCGATAGGTCTATTGGGGTCTTTGATATCGGCGCGGCTGCGTCGAATAGAGCGGCAGACCGTGCTGAGCGCCTCTTCTTGGCCGATGATGTACTTACCGAGTTCCTCTTCCATCTTGAGGACTTTCTGTGTTTCACCCTCTGTGAGACGGCTGAGAGGTACGCCTGTCATCTTAGCGACAACGTTAGCGACATCTTCATCTTCGACGATGACCTCGTTCTCAGCCTTGTTGATCTCCCACTCGGTACGGCTTTGCTGTAGCTTATCACGCAGCTGCTTTTCTTTATCGCGCAGCTTAGCCGCCTTTTCGTACTCTTGACGGCCGATCGCCTCCTCTTTTGCAATGCGTGTCTCTTCGACCTCCGCTTCATACTTACCGATATCATGCGGCTGACTCATCATCGAGATACGCATCTTAGCGCCCGCCTCGTCGATCAGGTCAATGGCTTTATCAGGCAAGAAACGTCCGTGGAGGTAGCGATCAGACAAGCGAGCGGCAGCCTCCAGAGCTTGCGGCGTATAGATGCACTTATGATGTTCTTCGTACTTGGCTTTGAGGCCATTGAGAATTTCAATAGTATCGTCAACAGAAGGAGGAGCGACTAAAATCTTCTGAAAACGTCGCTCTAAAGCCGCGTCTTTTTCGATGTGTTTGCGGTACTCGTCGATGGTCGTCGCACCGATACATTGGATTTCACCACGCGATAATGCGGGTTTCAAGATATTAGAAGCGTCGATCGCTCCTTCGGCAGCTCCAGCGCCAACGATGGTATGCAGTTCGTCGATAAACAGAAGAATCTGACCATTCTTCCGGATTTCATCCATGACCGCTTTGATACGTTCTTCAAATTGACCGCGGTACTTAGTTCCAGCGATCATCAAAGCTAAGTCGAGGTTGATGAGCTTTTTCTTGCGCAAGTTGTCCGGTACATCACCTCGGACGATAGCCTGTGCTAACCCCTCAACAATAGCCGTTTTGCCTACGCCAGCCTCACCGACCAATACAGGGTTGTTTTTGCGACGGCGGCAGAGAATCAAAATCAGCCGTTCGACCTCTTCTTTGCGCCCAATAACGGGGTCCATTTTGCCTTCGCGCACAAGCTCAGTGAGATCCAAGCCATAAGCGCGCAGCGCAGGCATCTTATCAATACTGCCACCACCTTTATCGTATTGCTTGTTGGCGGCATTACCACTGCCTGGTGGAGACGCTCCACTGCTAGCTGTGATGGGAGGCAGCTGTAGGTTAAAGGTCTCCAGCTCCTTCAGAACCTCTTTACGGACCTCTTTTAGGTTGACATTGAGGTTTTCAAGCACTTGAGCTGCAACACCATCCGTCTGACGCAACAACCCTAATAGCAGATGCTCTGTACCGACATAATTGTGGTTAAGGCTTGCTGCCTCTTCGTTGGCGTACTCGAACACCTTTTTAACCTTTCCAGTGAGTGCTGGATCGCCATACACCTGAATCTCAGGTCCATAGCCTACCAACTTCTCCACTTCAGTGCGCACTGTCTCAAAGTCGATATTGAGGTTGCGCAGGACATTGACAGCGACCCCTTGCCCCAATTTCAGCAAGCCTAACAGGACATGCTCAGTACCTAAATAATTGTGATTTAACCGCTGAGCCTCTTTCTTGGCCAACTTGATTACTTGCTTGGCGCGATTAGTAAATTTATCAAACATGAAAGTCACCTAGGGGGTTTAGTCTATCTAACGCTGTATAGTCGGATGGTAGGTACCGTCCTCATTTTTTGCAAACGCAGAGGCTGGGAAAAAAATTAAGACACTGACATTTTTACGAGGTTTTTCAACCTCATAGAGCTTGTTTCTATGGAATCATTGACGGAGACACCACCAAAACTATTACCTGTCACCTCTAGATGTGGGAACTGGTGGGCCGCAATGGCCTGTAGTCGATCGGCGTGGCCTATCGTGTACTGCGGGATGGCACGCCGAGCCAACGTGACGACGAGCGTATCGGGTTGAGCGGTGATCCCGAGATGCTTTTCCAATGCCTCTAACACCACCGCCTGCCACTCTTCTGCGCGATGATCATCGAAGTTAGGCATAAGATCTCCACCTACCATACCCGTCAGACGTGTTTCCTCTTTGCTGCTGTTATGTTGGGGGAAGGCCGACGAATCCCAGACCACACCCAAGATCTTTTCCTTTTCCTGTGAGGGAATCAGGTAACCAAACCCCTCGCGCTGCAGCACTCTGCGGCGATAGCCGACATTGACAACAGCCACAGAAGTCGCATGGATGCCTTGCAGAAGATTGGCAAGGGCTGGGTCATTTGCCGCCACAAGGCTAGCGAGGCAATGGGCTGGCAAAGCTGAAATGACATGATCAGCCTGCAATGTTCCACTTGAAGTGGTCACAATCATGCCGCTGTGCTGCGGTATCAGAGATAGCACCTCACACCCTGTGCGAATGTCCACCTCCAAACGCGATGCTAATGTGTCGACAAGCTGTTGCATCCCCTGACGAAAAGAAAAGAGTCCTTCTTTCTGCACATGATGAATAAAAGGCGATAAAGCCTCTTTAGGCCGCCTACTCTTAAACAGCCCTTTGGTTAGCGATCCATGTTCTTGCTCCCAGCGGTAGAGAGCAGGAAAGCAAGACTTCATCGACAGTTTCTTCGGATCTCCAGCATAAATGCCAGAGACAAGCGAATCGACGAAAAACGCCGCAGCATGATGGCCCAGCCGTCGTTCGACAAACTCATAGACTGACTCATCCGCTGCTTGAGAGGGTGCTATGGACCATTCACGCAGCAGTGGCCACAACAGCGGGCGCATCAACGGCGATAACAGACAAGAGAAGGGGTTTGTGGGCAATGGTTGTAGTCTTCCACCGCTGTAGAGATAACGACGGCGAGCGTCAGGAGAGGCTGTCACAACCTGATCTTGCAACCCTAGCTCTTCGACCAATCGAAGAGTGGCAAGCCCACTGCCCGATGCTCGACAGCTGCGGGGTCCCAGCTCAAAGAGAAAACCCTCTTGCCTAATCGTGCGTATCCAACCTCCTAATCTAGGAGCCTTCTCGACAATAGTGATATTGACACTGTCTTGATACTGCTTCTTCAAAAACCAGGCCGTCGCAAGGCCTGAGATCCCTCCGCCAAGAATGACAACCGATTGTTTCATTACACTCCCTTAGAGAAGCCGCTCTGGCCTGCCTTGCATTGCAGATATCGATCAAAAATAGCCGCTACGTTGCGGACAAATAGACGCCCTGTAGGAGTCACGACAAGCTTATCGTCTTTATCCTCTAGCAATTGATCCGCTACCGCTTGAGTGACTAACGGCCACTCTGCGCCAAAATAGTGACCAAAGGGAACACCATACAACCGCTCAAATAGATGCTTATCCACTTCAAACTGACACATGAGCTTGTTGATGACCCACCTGCGGAGCTGATCATCTTCCGACAGCTGTTTACCGCGATGAACCGGTAGCTGGTTGGCATCTAATGCCTCGTAATAGGACTGGAGCTCCTTGCAATTCTGGATATAGGCGTTCTGACAGTAGCCAATCGACGTGATGCCAAACCCGAGCATGTCTTCCGCTAGACACAGTGTATATCCTTGGAAGTTACGATGAAGCTGTCCAGCCAAAAAGGCTTGGGCAAGAGGATCCTCGCACAAAGCAAAGTGGTCCATCCCCAATCCCAGGTAGCCAGCTGCAGTGAGCTGTCGGCGCGCCTGTACGTAGATGCCAAACTTCTCTTCCGTTGTCGGCAATGTATCATCCGCTATCGCCTTCTGATGCTCTTTGAGCCATGGCACCTTGGCATAGGAAAAGAGAGCAATACGATCAGGACGCATCTCAATCACTTTTTCGATGGTATCGTGAAAGGAAGCCACTGTCTGCAAAGGCAATCCATAGATCAAGTCAATGTTAATACCTTCAAAACCAATATCACGAGCCAGCTCATAAGTGCGCCGCGTCATCGCATAGGTCTGACGCCTCCGTACGGCTTCTTGAACCCTAGGATCCGTGTCCTGAACACCGAAGCTGACGCGATTAAAACCAAGTTGCCGCAGAAACCTAAGCTTCTCACCTCCATCCTCACAAACGGTACGCGGATCGATCTCAATGGATAGTTCGCTGTCAGGAGTAAGGTGGAAAGAACGGCCGATGGTCTGCATGATCGTTTCAAGCTGCGGCATCGATAGTTTCGTAGGCGTGCCACCACCAAAATGCAGTTGAGGGACCGTATGATCCGATCGTAGATGTGACGAAACCAATGTGATCTCTTTAAGCAGGTACTGAACATACCTCTCTTCGTTCTCCGGTTTACGGTTGAGAAGCACGCTACAACCGCAGAAAAGGCACATCGTCCGACAGAAAGGGATGTGAAAGTAAAGCGATAGAGGCCGCGGCGCCTGATTCAAAAGGGCAAGTCGATCCAGATAGGCCTCTGATGCCAAGGGCCCCCACTCAGGTGCTGTTGGATAGCTCGTATAGCGCGGCACAGGGCGATCAAACCGCTGCAGCAAGGCAACATCGACATCAACGTCTTGCAACATCTTCACACCCTTATCCGCGCTTTGACACAATCGACTAACGTCTCAACAGCAGCTAGCGGCGTCTCGGGTAGGATGCCATGACCCAATCCTAAGATAAAGCCGCTGTCTCCTTCCATCGCATCCAGGAGTTCGTTAACCTCTCTTTCAATGACAGGTAAAGGAGCACACAATAGTTGAGGATCTAAGTTGCCTTGTAAGGCAATATCGCTCCCAAGCCTCTTCCGTTGGTGTGCAAGGTCACAATTCCAATCAAAGCTGATGGCAGCTGGTTGTAAAGCTACCAGTGACTCAGCAAAGAGGGAAGAACCGCGGCAAAAGAGAATAACAGGCTTGCCAGTAGGTCTTAACGCTTGCACGATCCTATCGAGATAGGCTAATGAAAACTCGCCAAACTGCCGATAAGGCAATGCATTCGCCCAGGTATCGAAGATCTGAATCGCGTCTACACCAGCAGAAATCTGCATGAGGAGGTAGTCAATACTGGCTTGAGCTATCAAATCGAGAAGCAGATGAAACCCCACCGGATCGCGATACATCCAACGTTTTGTCAACGCCAAGTCTGTAGACGAGCCTCCTTCGATGAGATAGCTAGCCACTGTAAAGGGAGCGCCACAAAAACCTAACAAGGGCACTGATAAGCGCTTCTTAAGCTGAACAATGCCTTCCGCAACAAAGCCCAAAGTCTTCTGTACATCACTATTCTTCAGGCTCGCAATATCGCTGCTGCAACGAAGAGGATGATCAATAACGGGACCTCTGCCCTCTTCAAAACGCACTGTCCGGCCCAACGCCTCTAAAATAATGAGGATGTCTGAAAAGAGGATCGCTGCATCAAACCCAAAGCGCTCGATCGGCATCATCGTCACCTGTGTGATCAAATCGGGACAATGACACATCTCGAGAAACGAGTGCTTAGCACGTAACGCACGGTATTCGGGAAGATAGCGCCCCGCCTGCCGCATCAGCCAAACAGGTGGACGCTCGTTGTTAATACATTGAAGGGCATCTAGAATAGACATTCAGCAACTTCCGTTAAACATTAACCACTAACTTTTGGAAATTTTCACCACAGAGCGCACAGAGAACACAGAGAGGGAAGTGAAAAACAAACAAAATATTTTCCTGATTCTTTCTCTGTGTTCTCTGTGCGCTCTGTGGTGAAAATTTCAATATCCTTAAAGCACTCGCTCGAGGATAGATTCGACGGTGAAACCAAACTCACGAGCGAGGGCGCTAGCAGGAGCGGAGAGACCGAATCCTTCCATGCAGATCGCGATGCCATCAGCACCGATGTACTTATGCCAACCCATCTCGACGCCGGCTTCAATGCTGACACGCTGTCCAATCTGGCCGCCTAAGACGCTATGGCGATAGTCTAAACTCTGCCTTTCGAAAAGCTGCCAACATGGCATTGATACCACACGCACTGCCTTGCCATGCCTTTCCAATTCTTTCGCAACATCAAGCGCTAGCAATAACTCCGATCCCGTGGCGATTAAGGTGTAATCAGGTGTTCTCTCTTCTTTCTTTACTAGATATGCGCCACGCCCTACACCATCGTCATAGCTGACGTGAGTACAAGCAAGCGTCGGCAAATTCTGTCTCGAAAGAATAATCGCTGACGGCCCTGAATAGCGCAAAGCGGCTAACCATGCCCCCTTGACCTCATGCGCATCAGCCGGACGTATCACCTGCAAATGAGGAATAGCCCTCAAAGAAGCTAAGTGCTCGATCGGCTGGTGTGTCGGGCCATCCTCTCCCAAGAAGAGCGAGTCATGGGTAAACTGATACACTACCTTCGCCCGTTGCAATGCTGCAAGACGGATCGCGTTGCGCATGTAATCAGAAAAAGTCAGGAAGGTGCCGACAAAAGGCAGGAACATCCCCGTCTGTTGTAGCCCTGTCGCCATGGCAGCCATGCCAAACTCACGAACGCCATATTTAATATTGCGGCCTGTGAAGATGCCAGGCGCCACCCATCCCCCTCCTTTGATATCTGTGAGGTCTGAACAAGAAAGATCGGCTGAACCCCCTACCAGTTGTGGCAGTAATGGTGCCAAAGCGTTGATCACGCTGTTAGAAGCTGCGCGGCCAGCGATAGGAGAGGCCATTTCAACTCGTTCAAGCACCTCCTCCAGGTCTTCAGGTAGTTCATGCGCTGCCATCGTCTGAAACTGCTCTGCCAACGTAGGATTAGCACGCGCCCAAGCAGCAAAGAGATCATTCCACTGTTCTTCACGGGCTGCGTCTCTCTCCAGCTTCTGTGCAAAATGTTGCTTAACGGAATGGGGGACAAAAAACTTCTCTTCAGGTAATCCCAAAGCTTCTTTCGTTAACTTTACCTCTTCGTTACCCAGCGGAGAACCATGCACTTTGAAAGTCCCTGCCTTATTAGGTGACCCTTTACCAATCACAGTGCGCGCCACAATCAAGCAAGGCTTCATCTGATCTGTGCGCGCCGTCGTTACAGCTTCATGGATGGCGTCGAAATCATGGCCATCAATTTCTTGCACATCCCACCCATAAGCGCGGTAACGCTGTAGCGTATCTTCAGAGCATGATTCGGCTAAGGGACCATCCAACGAGACATTGTTAGCGTCATAGATCACAATAAGGTTATCGAGTCTAAGATGACCTGCTAGCGATGACACCTCAGCAGCAATCCCTTCCATGATACAGCCATCTCCTGCCAAACAGAACACCTTGCTGTCAAACAACGGAAACGCCTCGGTATTGAAGCGTGCTGCCAATAGCTTCAATCCCAGTGCCTGCCCCACAGCATTGCCCAGCCCCTGCCCTAATGGGCCTGTGGTCGTCTCCACACCTTCTGTATCGAGAGACTCAGGATGCCCCGGTGTCTTAGAATGGAGCTGTCGGAAATGTTGGATGTCGTCTAATGAGAGGGCAAAACCCGCCAAATGCAGGCAAGAGTAGAGCCACATAGACCCATGCCCTGCCGATAAGATCATCCTGTCGCGATTCACCCACTTGGCATGTTTAGGGTTATGCCGCAAGGCATAGCCATAGAAGTAGGCACCCAGCTCAGCACAGCCTAACGGCAAGCCTGGATGGCCCGAATTAGCTTGCTGCACCGCCTCTATCGATAGCTGTCGAATGGTATTCGCAGCCTTGGTTAACTGCTGCTTCGTTTCCGTGTCAAAAGCTAACTCTTCAGCTGTCTGTGTCATGTGTGACATCGTTCCTCCTTCTGGCTAGATGTGCGCCGTCGCGTTGTCGGATCAGTGTAAAAGCCGCAATGTTATCGCGCAAGGGGCGACTTTCGCAAAGCAGCTTTGTTGCACAATTCACCACTGAACCAGTGAGATCGGTGAGATCAATGAGGAAATATGAGAAGCTCATATGACCAAACGTTGGGGGCCACGTTTATTTTAGAGTATTATTTGTCAGTAGGTTAAGATCTCGAATAATACAAACACAACAAGCTGAAATTTACGCAACCGCTCGCGCTGAAATTTTCACCACAGAGTGCACAGAGAACACAGAGAGGAAAATGGAAAAAACTAAACACAATATTTTCCTGAAAACAGAAAAAAAATCTCTCATCTTCCTATCCTTCTCTGTGTTCTCTGCGCACTCTGTGGTAGTAAATTCCTAGAATCAATGGTAAATTATCCAACAGCTTCGTTCATTTTTATCGTGATAATAATTTAAAACAAATATTATAATCGATATAGACACTCAATAGATGAGAGGATTCTATAATGGACAGGTTTATTAAGCGCTTAGGAGATGCCTATCACAAATATTCCATCAATCCCTGCGAAGAAAACCTCAAAATATTGCAAGAGCTCACCGGACGAGAAGACATGCAAGACGTCTTTGATGCCACAGCTACGATCATCAGTGAAGCAACAGACATAGAAGGACTTGAGGCTCTGCAGCACTCCGTTAACCGGTTACATAAAGAACGCTCGCTCCTGCTGCAAGACCAACGCATCCAAGCACAAGCGCGACGCCGGCTAAACCCACAAAGACCCCTCGTCGTCAACCAGCATCTACAGGCGCTAAGAGAATCGATTAAATCCAAGATCCACCAGCTTCATCGCGAAGACAAAGGGCAACAACGTCTGGAACTCAAGCTCTTTGGCTTATGCTGCAGGCGCTATCAAGAGAAGATACGAGACAGAGAAGCCAGTATCCTTGGGCCACACGCTTACGAAATCGCGGGGGATGAAGAGTTCCAGCAAGATGCCAAAGCCCTAAACCAAATCTCTGAAATGGCCGATCCCAAAGAAAAGCTCGCGTTCTTAGACGACCATCTCAACATGCTACAAGACAAATATCTCCCTGGGAAAGTGGTGCATGAGAAGCTGTGTCAACTCCTCATCATCACCCTCTCCCAGGCAGATAATCCTCATCTTCTTCGGGACATCGAACTGGTGGAACAGTCGCTCACACTACAGCAACGACAGTCTAACCTGGGGGCCATTTTAAAGGCTGCCTCCGTCGCAGTTTATATCATCCAACGAGAGGCACTTCCCGACATCTCGCTCAAAACAATCGACTCTAACGAAGAGCTATCGGAAGCCGCATAAATGGACGCTCAAGATAATGAATGCCATTAAGGCCAGCGATGGCTCCGCCAGCACCGACGAGAGCTCCGGTAAACCCTTGAGAACATCCGCCTACTACTCCACCCACTATCCCTGCGGCTAGCAACGTTTTTAGTTGGTCCCTGGAAGCCTCTCTAAATACCTTCCTGGCTAATCGATCGAAACTATCAAAGAGGTTGAAGCCTGTCTTATTGGATATGACGCTAATGCCAACAGTAGAGAAAAGCGCAGTCGCTGCACCTCCTACAATGGTCGTCAAAGGCCCTCGAAAGAAACCTCCAGATCCTATTCCACATGCAATAGCGGATAGAAGACTGGCAACAGAAAGGCGCGAATCAGCGAAGAGAGCTCCGCCAAACATCCCCGCAGCAACTCCGGTTCCCAATTCTTGCGTAACAAGAGCACCTGTCACTCCTAAAGCAACTGACGATGCATATAGTTTAAGTTCACTTGAGCTAATCTTCATTTACCCACCAATAATTAAATCAATTAAAACAAATAGTAATAATACAAAAATACATTAATTAACTCAACAATAATCGATAAGCGATTTTGTTCTATAATTCACCACACAGCCAGTGAGATCAGTGAGGCCTGGTTGCATAATTAACCACAGAGTGCACAGAGAACACAGAGAGGGAAATGGAAACATAAACACGTTCTATCCTCTCTCTGTGTTCTCTGTGCAATCTGTGGTATTAAACTCCTAAAAATTAGTGGTTAATATTTAGCAAAAATTGCTGCTGATCTCGTTGGGTCTGTGGTGAATTGTGCAACAAGCCCGCTTCTCAAAAAGTCCTGGCAAGAACCATGATTTGAATAATAGAATGATAAAATGATATGAAAAATAAAAAATATCATTCATATCTTTATATCATTTCCATCATTTTCTTTACTCTTCTTCCTACAAAAATCTTTGCCGAAATCTCAACTTTGAAAATGGACATGGACAGCATCGACGAAAGATAAACGGGATTGCTCCCCGCGCTTGTCCATGATAAAGTGGCATCATGCAAGAAATGATCACCATGTGCGACAAGGCAGCGGCTAGCTCCGTCCCTCAGTCGGTTATGCCGCAGCCGTTGGCCTTCATCATCAGCGTAATGAACCGCATCCACCTCCTGTGGCGTTACAACCGCTTGACGTCGCAAGTGACGGCTAGCACAGCCAGTATGAAGCGCTTTGCTATGGGTAAGCTGCTCCACTGGGCCACTCCGGATGTCTTGATGATCCGCACAGTGATCCGCACAGGCGCCAAACTTACGTTGATAGCCCTCAGAATTTTGGAACTTGCTGAACAGAAGGTGGTGACCATCCAAGCAGCTAGAGATCTCTACGAGGCGGTCATGGTCGCGCGACCGTTACGCACACGCGTCAGGCTACCGAAAGGTAGACCGCCCTGGCTACAGCAGGTGGTCGGCCCCGACCATTACGTCTGGCTTGTGAGAAAAAAAGAAGTGTTGATCAGCTACGTCTCTCGGGTAGCTCGCTGTACAGCGTTACTGTTTAAGCATATGCTACACACTAGCTTATGCTATATGAGCGTCATAGAAGTGTTATCGCTGGATCCCGAAGTAGAGAATGAAGCCATTAGTCACATTTTTTTGAACTCTAAGCGACTACTTGACGAGATGTCTGAAAACAAGCAACATATCTACGTAGAGTTATTAAGGCACACAGGATTGGTTCAGCAGATCTTAAGTGGTCTCAGCATCCCATGTAAAGCGGAGCAGCTGATCAATGCCTTTGCCACAACCCTGACCGCGACAGAACGGACATTGAGTGCTGCGGAAAGCATCTGGAGCCGCATAGGCGGTGCGGTAGGGCAGGGCATCTCGACGATGTGTTTATCGATATCCGGCCGTACAATGGGCATATTTCTCCCTGAGGAGACAAACCCGATAGGGCCGCTAGCAGCAGTAGGAGCAGAATCATGGCAACGACAGTCATCTTAATCCGACATGGCAAACCCCAGACAGGAGAAGGGTCCAACCGCACCGACCCACCATTGTCGACGGAAGGCGAAACTGCAACACGTCGAATTGCGATGCACCTGAATACTCAAGGTTATAAGCCAGACCTGATCCTCTGCTCGCCGCTGCTGAGAGCACGTCAAAGCGCTGAGATCGTAGCTAAGGTCCATTCAGCCCCTATTCAAGACATCGAAGCATTAGGTGGCAGCTTTGATCAAGATGCCTTGATCGCCAAACTGCCAGCACCGAATGAAGACAAAACCATCTATATGGTTGGCCACGACCCCACCCTCACCCTGTTTGCCCACAACCTCATCGGCCAAAAAGTGTTGCCAGCCGGTCTGTCTAGGAGCGGCAGTGTTGTCATCTCTTTTGACAGCGCAGTAGGACTAGGCAAGGGCCGTATGGTGGCCTATTATAATCCCGAACGCATCTAAAGCGCCTTTACAACGCCCTGTACCATCATGCAAACAGAACAGATACGCCGTGGTTTCCTCAACTATTTCAAAAATCAACATCATGTTGTCGTGGCATCGTCATCGGTGGTACCGCATGACGACCCTACCCTGCTCTTCATCAATGCAGGGATGAACCAATTTAAAGACGTTTTTCTGGGGCGTTCCGTACGCGACTACCGTCGGGCTGTTTCGAGCCAAAAGTGTATCCGCGTCGGCGGCAAGCACAATGACTTGGACAATGTTGGCCACACGCGCCGCCACCTCACCTTCTTTGAAATGTTAGGTAACTTCAGCTTTGGCGACTACTTCAAAAAGGATGCCATCCGCTTTGCCTGGGAGGTATCGACACAGGTGTTTGGCTTTCCAGCCGACAAGCTATGGCCAACGGTATTCCGACAAGACGACGAGGCCTATGAGCTATGGAAGGAACATGTGCCTGCTGACCGCATCACCCGCCTCAACGAAGACACCAACTTCTGGCAGATGGGCGACACCGGCCCTTGCGGCCCCTGTTCCGAGATCCTCTTCGATCGCGGCCCCCATTATGGCAGCGCGGCAACACCCAAAGACGATATAGACGGCGAGCGCTTTCTGGAGTTTTGGAACCTCGTCTTCATGCAGTTTAACCGCTTGCCAGACGGCACACAGGAAACGCTACCTAAACCCTCCATCGACACCGGTGCAGGCTTGGAGCGCGTCGTCAGCTTGCTCATGGACGTCGAGAGTGTCTTTGAAACTGACGTCTTGCGCAGCCTGATCGCACAGGTAGAACAGATCACAGGACTCCCCTACAAAGGCATCGATGACCCTAATGCCCCTGCCTATCACGTCATCGCCGACCATCTGCGCTGCCTAGCCTTTGCCATCTCCGATGGTGCTCAACCCAGCAATGTGGACCGTGGTTATGTCCTCCGCAAAATCTTGCGCCGCGCTGTCCGCTACGGCCGTACCTTAGGCCTCGATAAGCCCTTCCTCGGCGACGTCTTGCCGCGTTTAGTGGAAACTATGGGCGCCGACTATCCCGAGCTAAAGTCATCGCAGCAACGTATCGCCGAGATCTTATCGATCGAAGAAGAGGCCTTCCTACGGACGCTACGCCGCGGAGGTAATATCCTCAATGTCATCATCGACAAAGCACAGCAACATGATAGAAAGATCAGTGGTGACGACGCCTTTAAACTAAAAGACACTTATGGTTTACCTCTGGATGAGATTAAGCTCATCGCTAAAGATGCAGGCCTGTCAGTCGATCAGGAACGCTATGCACAGCTTGAAGAAGAAGCACGCGAGCGTTCCCGTAAAGTGCATAAAACAACGCAACAAGTCGCTGAAACTTCCCTATTTTCCGACTTCGCCGCCAAACACGGTCCTTCCGCTTTTGTCGGCTATGACTGTACCGAAGGCATCGGCAAAGTCATCGGCCTGGTACGCGATGGTGCCCTCGTCGATAGCCTCTTGCAAGGACAAGAAGGCATGGTCATCCTAGATCGCACTCCCTTCTATGCCGAAAAAGGTGGACAGGTCGGCGACACAGGTATTTTGTCCGACAAAGGCTGCCAGCTACGCGTCACCGACACTAAGGAACCCTTTGCAGGTGTTATCGCTCATGTAGTCTCTGTCGAACTAGGTGAGATCGAATTAGGCGATGAGCTGCAGGCTATCGTCGATGGCGAACGCCGCCAGAAGATCGCCAACAACCATACCGCCACCCACCTGCTCCATTGGGCCCTTCAAGAAGTACTAGGCGAACACATCAAGCAAGCAGGTTCTGTCGTTGATCCCTACCGTCTGCGTTTTGATTTCAGCCACCATAAAGCTGTCACCCCAGAAGAACTCCAGCGTATCGAAGACCTCGTCAACATGAAGATACGTACCAACCTTTCTGTCAAAGCTTATGAGCTTTCCTACGACGAAGCGCAGAAGCGCCGCGACATCAAGCAGTTCTTCGGAGACAAATATGGTGCTAAAGTGCGCGTCATCGATGCAGACTTCTCTAAAGAACTCTGCGGTGGCACCCACACATCCGCCCTCGGTAACATCGGCTTCGTACGCATCGCCAAAGAAGGTAGCATCGCCGCTGGTGTCCGCCGCATCGAAGCCGTCAGCGGCTCCGAAGCCGAAGCGTTAGTACGTGAAAGTGAACAGCGGCTCCATCACCTTGCCGAACAGCTCAAAACACAGCCTGCTAAGCTCGAAGAACGCGTCGCCAAGTTGCTAGAAGAAAATCACGAACTCGCACAGGAACTCGATAAAGCACGGAAAGCATCACGCGGACAGGTGATCGAAGGCCTGCTTAAGAAACAGGAACATCTTGCCGGCACTGCTGTCGTTGTGGCTGAGCTAGAGG
>CAMFKD010000013.1 GCA_945957095.1 uncultured Chlamydiae bacterium | reverse complement strand
TTCTTGCCCCTGAATAGAAATGACACGGGCGTAGATGACCCTTCCCTTCACAGGGTTAGGTAGTTTGCTCAATGTCGTCACACGATGTTTGGTATCGCATAGCAAATCGTGAAGCACAAGGGTATCCCCTTCCTGGCTTTCTACAAAGAGTAAGCTAAAGGGCGAGTGCTCAACAGCATGGATGAACTCCTGTTCTGCATCCGTGATAGCAAAGTCTGGGTCAGATAATGCAACCAGGGCAATGGGAGGAAGACGATCTTCTTCTTCTTCGTCATCGTCAAAGAAGTCCTCATCATCAAATTCTTCGTCTTCATCCTCTTCAAGCTCAAGAAGCTCATCGCTCTCTTCTTCTTTTTCAGAACAATGGTGGTGCCCGCCACAGCAACCACTCTCATGATGTTCTTCTTTCTCATCACGGTAGTGGTGATGATGCCCACCACAGCAGCCGCTCTCATGGTGCTCTTCGTCTTCTTCTTCCTCGTCAGAGCAATGGTGATGCCCACCACAGCAGGAATGATGATCTATTTCTTCTTCGCTGAGCACCGGCAGCCAATCATAGAGATACCAGATCGGAAACAACGTCGAGAATTCTTCGGCATCAACACCTGCATTAGAACCGAAAGTAAACTCTTCCCAAGCATGACCAACAGATGCCTCACCGCAGCCTTCCACAGCATATTTCCACAGTTTTTCTTGCAACTGCTGGGCTGTCTTCTGCAGTTCAGAAACGTTCAAACCCTGTGTCTTGTCTGCCTTCTTTGTGATCATGATGATTTCCTCAAAATAGTGGCTTCGATGCTTGATGTGACAAGCATGTTACCTTAGCAAAGGCATTAGTGCAATATCGGCTGCAAATAGAAAGCAATCCTCGTTAACACTTTTTACCGCAGAGAACACAGAGCGCACAGAGAGAGAAATAGAAAAAACTAAACGCAATATTCTCTTAAAAACTGAAAGAGACTTCTCATTTTCTATTTTTTTCTCTGTGTTCTCTGTGCACTGTGTGGTAATAACTCCCTAAAAATGAGTAGGTAATGTTTTTCGGAAACTGCTGAACACATACCACCCAACTTGCTGAATTTGACAGAATCCGCTATAGCGGAAATAGACAAGCAAAATTTCTCAAGGAGGTAGCGATGTTAGCAATGGGCAATCTCGGCATGTTGTTCCTATCGATCTACTTGATCGTTGTAGGAGTCATTTCACTGATTTCAGGCGTGAGCATTCCCCCGATCATCCCGGGTATTTTAGCCCTGATTTCTGGGGTTCTGCTCTTATTGAAAAAATAGCTAGGTAGCGTGCGAGATCAGCACAGGCTCAATTTTTTCAAGCTGGCGGATGTCTTTCAGCATCCGTCTAGCGATTGTCCCTGCTTCTGCTTCGATATTGTCAAAACCAGCTTTGACAGCTATCGCTACGCCAGAAAAGAACGTCCCAACAAGGCCTAAAGCCGCTACAGCGCCGATACTAAAGAAAAGACCGCCAGCAGCCACTGCTAGTGTCGTTGCTAAGCAGACTTTAAGAGCTAGCCCCGTCTCAGCACTCGCCTTTAACAGGGAGAAAATTTCCCGCTCCGCATTCACCACCCTATTCAGCAGCGTCATCCCGCGATCTACGGTACGGCGCTCTTGATAATGCCAAAGTATCTCCTGTTGATGCTCAACGGCCCTCAAGCCGCTGTTTGCAGCACTAAGGTTAGCAGCATCCTTACCAATAAAGTAACACGTCACGACGCTACTAATAGCAAGCAGTATCCCTAAGACCTTGCCTCCAGAATCATCCCGAGAAGGACCATAAGAGTACCCATAAACAGGATAAGAGAACCAATTCCATGAACGGTTTGTATAGTAGATGTTTGTTGTACCAGAAGAGTCCCTGCCGCAACCATCTGAATGAGAACCTGGAATTGAGCTAGCCAACTCCTTAGCACTTTTGATGACCTGCTTCACATCGGAAACAAACGTTTTCTTGCCATTTTGCGCATAGATGCTAAGGGATGGCTCATTGCCATGTGGGACAGGTAACATATTTTCTCTCCTACTGCTAGTAATAGGATAATGATAGCCCACGAACATAAAATGCGCAAAAAGAGAGTGTTAAGAATAGATAAAAAAAACGGACAGGTAACAATGTTACCTGTCCGTACAATTAGATCTCCAATGGCTTAGGAAATCTTTAGTTGCAGCCGCATGTGTTATTGCATACATGCTTGTAATAGTAGCATGGCTTATAGGTGCACTGGCGGTCACAAACCCACCTCTTTGTGCAGTAGTTTTGCTCTACGTCATAGTACTCTGGTCTGTAGCAGCAGCATGTGTCATAGTAGTACTGTGGCACATATTTGCAACGGCAAACTTGGTAGTACTGAGGCACATAACGGCAGCAACGCTTGCAGCAGGTATGTGGCTCTTCAACGCAGCGCCAGCAGTTTGTGTAGCATGGCTCTTGGTGGCAATATAATTGGTAAGAATCACCGCATGGTGTGTCGCAGCAGCTGTTATCGCTGTTGTTATTGTCGCAGCAGGCATTATTATCATAAGAATAACTGCTGCTGACGTTGTCAGCAAAACCATACTGAGCAGTCAGGAGTGCGCATAAGAAGGTTCCTAGCAGGATAAGTTTCTTCATAGCTAATTCCTCACATTTTTTTTCTTTTGACCACTTCAATCGAGTGGACTTATCGAACTTCCGCCACCCGATGTCAGCTGATGCAGCACCCCGAGCAGAGAAATTTCTTAAACCTCACATTGACCCTCCGGATAGTTTATGACAATTATTTTTTTTCGATCTCAGGCACGACACAGGGTAAATATTTTCTTAACATTTACCGCGTTACCGTCAATTATTTTCGCTCATTCTGAAAAATGAGCGAAAAACGTCCCCAAAACAATGTGTAAAGTCAATTTATCTAATGACAACAGCAAGGACATCTGCCTCGATAGACAGGTGTGGACTGGGCTGATTTCTGCGTCGCATCAGCCAATTGCTGTTCGGTAAAAGGATGGGATACATGCCACTGGCGAACTCCATCCGATGAAAAAACAATGACATAGGGCATCGCTTTGCGGTGCAGATGGTGATAGCTAACGATCAAGGCTTCAGAAGGGTCATCGATGTTAATTTTGAGAGCCGTCACATTCTTACCCATCTGGGTTGTAGCCCTATCAAACACCTGCTCCATAGCGAGTGTAGAATCATCCCGTTCCCGGTAGAATAAGATGTACAACAACGGTTCATCTGCACAAGACACTAAGGGAATGCAGAACATCATCCACATGCACAACCGAATGAGTGTCATGTCACACCTCCTATCGAGTGTTACACGCTAACGGTTCTTGCTGTACTGTGTCAAGAATATGGATGAGTCCATGAAATTTTTTATTAACATTTCTTCAGCTCACGTACTAATATTTACTTTTTATATAACAAACTGTTTAATATATATTGTTATATCTATTCTATAATGGAGTTAATATGGCATTACCAGACTTCAATCTTGATGCATGGGAACAGCGTCCTGATAGCTACGATTCTGCTGAAGTAAGAAGTTATCTCTACGAACCGCAACATGCTAACGAAACCTCTGTCCTGGTAGCGCGCTGTATGGCAGAAATAGCTCACCGCACAAATAAACCGATGATTTTCCAAGCGGTTAAGGTCTTGCCAGCCCAAAACCGTCGCCATTACATCGCCATCATGGCAAGGGGAGGGCTTTTCCGAGCGCATCCTCAACAGACCATCCATCTCGTCCGCCATGCCATTGAAACTAAAGACACAGATCTTCTGCGCGACCTGATTGCTGGCGGCCTTAACCTCAGTTTGTGGGTGGATGAAGAGCATACGCTCCTGCACCTGATCTGCAAGGAGGGAACTCCTGAAATGGTCTCTCACGCCGTCACGATGGCACAAGACGATGCTCATCGCTGGAACCACCGCCTCAATCCCTTCTACCGCAATCCATTGGCTATTGTAGATGCAGAAGGACAGCAACCTCTGGATGCTCTTAAAAACCGTCCAGACTTTGACGATGTCGCCAGACATCTCCGTCAAGTGGGGCTAGCGGACACCGTCATCACCTACCTGCGCCCTCAGTCGACCGCTCTTCAACGCCTTCCATTGAGCGGCATCCACGCAGGAACCTATGTAACAGGCGATGATCTAGAACTATGGCTTGAACTTGCAGTTGCCTGCCAAAGAGGCAACACAGAGCTAACCCACCAACTCATCGACAGCATGGGAGACATTGAATTACAAACTCCTCTGCTGTCACGCGTCATCAACTTTGACAAGAGAGCGCTCGATGTGCGCGGGGGCGACACCTGTCTACGGTGGGCGAGCCGCACCGGCAACCTTGAGTTAGCACTACAGCTCCTGCAGCACGGCGCTTACCTCGATCAAGACAGCGTCGACCACCTATTCCCAGCAGCGGTCAATAACCATCACGCCCCTCTAATAGAAGCATTGCTGCAGCGTGGAGCACGCCATCCCAAAGCAGAGAACATCTTGCTAGAACAAGCTTGTGCGGCAAACGACCTAACCCGAGTACGCGGATTGCTTGATTATGGGATTGACGTCAATGCCTTTGATGAAGACCGCAAGACGGTGCTGATGAAGGCGTGCGAACGAGGTCAGACCGAACTAGTCCGCGCACTGTTAGACCGACGAGCTGCCCCAAACCAACCGATGAAACCTAAAGACCCACCACCGCCAAGACCATTAGCCTCCGATTACGTCTCTAGCGAAGAAGGGGGCTTTGCAGCAGCCATCGTAGATAACGCTGAGCAAGAAGCTGAGCGAAGTACTGAAGAAAAACTAGCAGCCAAAGAAGGGTGGACAGCGCTCACCTTTGCCATCAACGCTGGCCAATTTGAGATTGCTGACATCCTGCTCGAACATGGCGCTGACATCAATCAAAGAAGTGCTGACGGCAGAACACCCCTCCACATCCTATGCAATGGCCAGAATACCTCTGTTGAAGCGATCCATTATCTCATCGACCAAGGCGCCGATGTCGAAGCCCGGGACGCCCAGAACCACACCCCCACTAGCCTAGCCCTGAGCAAAGGGAACATCTGGATGGCCGGCCAACTGATTATTAAAGGGGCTGACTATACCCACCTCCCTTCTCAAGAGGCCAAAAATGGCCTCCTATGCCTCGCCTCACTGACCGGAGTTCCAGAGCTGTTCAACGAAGCCCTCCAAAAAGGCGCCAACCCACAATCGAGAACCACCACAGGAGCAACTCCCCTCCACTTTGCTGCTATGATGAGTCAAGAGTGGTGCTTAAGAGAACTTCTCCGTTTGGGTGCTGATCCCAATGCGCCCGATCAGTATGGCCAAACTCCGCTCCATTATGCTTCTATATATAGACAAGCAGTTGCGCAACATGTGCTGATAGAAGGAGGAGCAGACCCCACGTTGCGAGACCACACAAACGCCACGCCAGAGGAAGCTTTTTTCAATGCCCAGTTTCCAGTGACATTGAGTGTTTTACACGATACAGGCAGCATGGAAGCCGCTATCCCACAAGCGCCGTCCGGTGCCTCCTTCGAGCCTTTGCAAACATTCATTGAACGCTACCGCAGCGCCGATAACACCTATGCAGATGCCGCCAGAATGCTAGAATCCGTACGAAACAGGGCGCAGGATATCGGCATCCCAGGCAATCCGATGGAAGCCGCAAGATGGTACGACAACTTTGAAAACCTCCTCAAATTGATTGCAGCGACGATGCCAACGCTATCTGAGGAACAGCAGCAAGTCGTCTTGTGGGCTCTCAACGATGCAGCGACAGACTGCGCTGCATCGTGGCTGGTCATGACACGTCACATCTACCGCAGCCTCACCAACCCTGCCTTGATCGACCTAGAAACCCCTGCCGATGTGAGAGTCAAAACAATGCTCACTGACCTTAAGGACAAGTGCGTTGTACGCCTGAACAATCAATATTCCAGCGATCCTAGACTCTTAGGGGTGCGACGAGGACAAGATAACCACCGCTTCCCCCTTCTCATGCACCACCTAGGACCGATGCTTGGCATTGCCACCTCAGAATTTGATGTTGATGACACCCATGCTCCCATAAGAATTTTTGAACGTGTAAATCCCAAAGAAGACTACTTCATGCACTACACCCCAACCGTCATCACCAAATTCTTGATGGAAGAGATTCCAAAGTCTATCCGCCCGCCCGACAAGCCACCCATTCCTGGTATGTTTACAAAAGCAGAAATGCTCGGTATTTTTGGTCCTTCCATCGGCGACTGGATGGAGACACATGTCGCAGAAGCCGCTTTACTCACTGGAAAGACTGAACAAGAGATAAACGAGGCGATAACGAATGGCACGCTAGCCATTCTCATCAACGATCTGCTCTTCGAGCCGGAAACCACCAACATGAAGAAAGAAGGAGCACAACTGATCGCGCTCGCCTCTGGTGTCATTGGATAGGTACCCCCCCCCTTTCGCGAAGCGCAAGCTTGCCATTATGGACAATGTCCATTATGTCTATTAGGTCCATAAAAATAAATTCATCATTGAAATTAACACGATCTTAATATACCATTCGATATAGTTACATAAAACAAATCAAATAATCAGGAAAATTATGATACATTTTCCATTAAGTTCATTTAATTCGATCGATGCTCTTAACTCTGCTGCAATCCAGATAAGAGAGAAAGCTGCAACATACCTACGGGGAGTACCGCACGCCTTTAGCGGGATGGTGATGGTTTACTTACTTAGTTACCGTCTACTCATCACACCGAGATTTTCAGCTGAACAACATGACTATTTAGCTGGTAAGACAGTATGCCCACTATTTCCAGACATCGTGTACCACTATTCCAGCTCCGTATGCCGTCTCAATTTTGAACCCAAGCTATTTTCAACAGCCACAGAAGAAGAAACCTTAACGATACCAGCTAAGGAAGAAGCACTATTCAGAGTGGTATTTCAAGAACTCCTGCTGAAACGAATCCCGAAAGCCATTCTGCAAAAAGTCGCCCCTTCTTACGCTTCTATCGTAGACCACAAAGTCACGCGGATAGCGCGCGTCTTGTTAACATCGGTATTGTTCTCTCTAGCACATGCCGCCCACCCTCGTCACGGATGGCCGACTTGTAGCGGTCTGATTCCCTTGCAAACTGTTGTCCCTGGACTCATCATCAGCACAATCCAAGAGGTGACGGGCAATCCCATTTTAGCTTGGGCAGCTCACGCAGGCTATAATGTAGCATCAGCGCATGTGCGAGATAATCTCGGCATAAAGAGGCAATGTGTGGAAGCGATACCAGAAGATTTTTCCGCTTTCTTCCGTTTTGAGAGCCCCATTGAAGACACTCATGTTGATCTTTCTTTGCCCCCTCAACCGCAGTGCCCAACATTTGAGAATCCGTTCATCATGAAACAGGGATTTACCCCCATAAATCCATCCAAGTAACATGCTTTCTCAAAAAGACGGGATAGGCTACACCTAGTCCATGGGAATATGGACACGAAAGTCGATTGAATCGTTACAAGAAAGCGAGTTGGAAGGCATCCAGAAGCTGAATAGGCATTTGGGTGCTGGACATCTGATCCTCCTTGGCATTGGCGCCATCATCGGCGCTGGCCTCTTCTCGATCACCGGCGTCGCTGCTGCTAACATCGCTGGTCCGGCTATCATCCTCTCCTTCCTAGTTGCGGCTGTCGGCTGTGCCTTTGCAGCGTTATGCTACAGCGAAATGGCTACCATGATCCCAGTGGCTGGCAGCGCCTACACCTATGCTTATGCGACAATGGGGGAGCTGCTAGCTTGGATCATCGGCTGGGATCTCATCCTAGAATATGCTGTTGGTGCCGCTACAGTCTCTATCAGTTGGTCCGCCTATGCCATCTCGTTGTTGCATGACCTAGACATCCACCTATCTCCTGATTGGCTGGCCTCGCCATGGCAACCTGTTCATCTGCCTGATGGCACCAATGTCTACGGCCATGCTAACTTGCCGGCTGTCTTCATCATCACGGCCATCTCCTTTCTACTTATCTGGGGCATCAAAGAGTCGGCTTTCTTCAATGCCATTATCGTCATCCTCAAAGTATCGGTCGTCATCATCTTCATCGCAGTGGGTGTGAATTACATCCACGCAAGTAATTACGAACCGTTCATCCCTCCTAATAGTGGAACGTTCGGAGAATATGGCTGGAGCGGTGTGATGCGCGCTGCTGGCGTCGTCTTCTTCGCCTATATCGGCTTTGATGCTATCTCGACGGCTGCTCAAGAGACAAAAAATCCCCAACGCAACATTCCTATCGGCATTCTAGGATCACTGGTGATCTGCACGGTTCTCTACATTGCGTTCGCTACTGTCATGACTGGGCTTGTCCCATACAAGGAACTAGATGTAGCGGCTCCAGTAGCTAAAGCAATCGATCAAACGCCCTATACATGGCTCAACATCGCAGTCAAAATCGCTATTTTAGCGGGATTCACATCTGTGATTCTCGTGATGCTGCTGGGTCAGTCGCGCATCTTCTATTCGATGGCGAAGGATGGCCTGCTGCCTTCTGTCTTTGCCGATCTACATCCTACCTTTCGAACACCCTGGCGCTCTAATATGATCCTGATGGCATTTGTAGCAATCTTCGGAGCTTTCTGTCCGCTTAGACTAGTGGGTGAGATGACGAGCATCGGCACCCTACTTGCCTTCGTCATCGTCTGCAGTGCTGTTCTGATCCTCCGCTACCGCCACCCAGAACTACCACGCTCTTTCCGCGTTCCAGGAGTACCTTGGGTGCCTCTGATGGGTATCGCAACCTGTATGGCGATGATGCTGTCACTAGGAGAGGATAACTGGCTGCGGCTCGTCATCTGGCTCATCATTGGCCTCATCATCTACAGCGCGCGCCGCAGAAATAGAGAACAGAAAGCGTCATAATCATTAGGAATCGCTATCGCTTGCTTAGGCCTCTCCATCGCTTCCGCTAAAGGACGCGGTATCTGTATGTTGACATCGACTAATGGTTGCACCGTCTCTAAAAACTTCGCAGGATGCGCCGTCTCGAGAAATATCGCAATGCTGCGATCGCTAATGTGATTGCGGTACTCTTTGACCCCCAGGTAAGCGACAGCGCCATGCGGATCAGCGATGTAGTGATAACGCTGACATAGCTCACGAATGGCTAGCTTAGTTTGTTCATCGGTGAAGCTGGCACCAAAAATATCAGCGCGGATTCTCTGTAGATCATTGTCATAGAGATCTAGGATGCGTGCAAAGTTGCTGGGGTTACCGACGTCCATCGCATTTGAAAGCGTCTCAATAGAGGGATGAGGTTGAAATAGTCCTGTTTCCAAGTACTTGGGAACGCTGTCGTTGACATTGGTCGCAGCAATAAAGCGCTCTACAGGCAGCCCCATTCTCTTCGCTAACAACCCTCCTGTCAGGTTCCCGAAATTGCCACTAGGCACCGAGAAGACCACCGGTCTGGATTTAGCATCGACGCGGGAATAGGCGTAGAAGTAATAAAACGACTGGGCAATGAGCCTGCCAATGTTAATCGAATTTGCCGATGTCATGGCCACTTGCTTAGCAAGAACCTGATCATTGAAAGCACGCTTCACCAAGGCCTGGCAGTCATCGAATTTGCCATCGACCTCCAACGCCATGACATTGTGCCCCATTGTAGTCAGCTGCTTTTCTTGGATGGCGCTGACTTTACCTTTAGGATAGAGAATCACCACCTTAATCCCCGGCATACCTAAGAAGCCTGCAGCGATAGCACTGCCGGTATCTCCTGAGGTGGCAGCAAGGATATGCAGCTCTCGATCGCGATGAGACGCCCAATGACCAAGTAGCGCCGCCATGAAACGGGCACCAAAGTCTTTGAATGACAGGGTAGGCCCATGAAACAGCTCTAACGTGTAGAGATCGTCTGACAAGGGCACAACAGGCACATCAATGTTCATCGCTGAGGCGATCATATCTCTTAACACCTGGTGTGGAACAGAATCTCGCAACAGATGCTTGGCCACTTCGTAAGATGTCTCAGCAAAGGACAGCGAAGGCAGGCGCGACAGAACCTCAGGAGGCAGCCCCTCTATCACTTCAGGCATAAAGAGACCTCCGTCAGCTGCTAACCCTTGCATCAAAGCATCACGCAAGGTTACCCCTCTCTCCTGACCGTTCGTACTGTAGCAATAGATCATGACATCACCTTAGGCCCATGCGGATTCATCTTAGAGACAAAGACATCACTAGCCATGCCAGCAGCAAAGCACGCTGCCTGCATCGCCTTACCAACCGTTTGAGCTATGGCTGCCGATGTCGATAAGGCAAAGAGAGATGGACCCGATCCCGAAATGCTACATCCTAACGCCCCTGCTTCCCTTGCTGCCTGCTTCATGGCGGCAAAACCAGGAATCAATGTCGCTCTCACAGGCTCGACGATGACATCAGAAAGAGAGCGGCTGATCAGCGACGCATCGCCCGTCATCAAACCGACAACCAAGCCAGCGACATTACCCGTTTGTGCCACATGCTGCGTCAGAGGAATTTCCTTCGGCAGCACCTTGCGCGCATGCTCTGTGAGAATCTCCATGTCGGGATGAACCACCGTACAATAGAGCTCCAGTTGCGTCGGTACTTTGATGACGTCTAATGGCTGGTAACTACGGATCAGGACAAAACCACCCAACAACGCTGGTGCCACATTGTCGGCATGAGCTGCACCGCACGCAGCGGCCTCCGCCTCCATCGCAAAGGGCACAAGCTCACTAGAGCTTAGCGGTGAACCCAGTAACAGGTTGGCAGCGAATACGCCACCGGCTGCGCTAGCAGCACTAGAGCCCAATCCACTGCCCATAGGCATCTTTTTGTGCACTTCAATATCGATGCCTTGCTCGCTTTTCACATGTTTCAGCAATCCCATGACGCTGACGGCAGCACTGTTTTTAGCAGGATCTAACGGCAGCTTGCCGCCATCTCCAACAATGCGTGTAATGCGTACTCCAGGCTTGGAAGATGCTGTCGCAATGATCTCATCGCCCGGCTCATCAATAGCAAAACCAAAGATGTCAAAGCCGCACGACACATTAGCAACTGTAGCTGGAGAAAACACTCGTACCTGCTGCATCGGTTACCTCGCCGCTATTCTGACGATATCAGCCAATAATTCACCCGCCGTCACCTCGGCACCAGCCCCTTGACCTTTGATAACAAGTGGATTCTCCCGATAACGCTCTGTGGTGATCGCAATGACGTTATCGCTACCCGATAGATGAAACAGCGGATGTTCGGGTCCAACAGCTTGCAACCCTACCAAGGCCTGTTTCGAGTCAAAAGAGGCGATATAGCGAAGCACCTTCCCCTGAGCAGCAGCAGCGGCACGCTTCGCTTCAAAGGCTGCGTCATGTTTTTTCAGTTGCTCATAGAAATGCTCCACACCAGTCGCCGCAGCGCAGTCATCAGGTAACAACGATTCCAGGACGATGTCCTCAATTTCAAGAGGATACCCACTTACTCTGGCGAGAATGAGAAGCTTCCTTTTCACATCCATGCCGTTGAGATCATCTCTAGGATCAGGCTCGGTGAAGCCACGCTGTTGAGCCCCCCGGACAATATCGCTGAAAGCCGCCCCTCCCTTAAAGCTATTGAAGAGATAGCTAAGAGTGCCTGACAAGATCCCTTCTATCTTCAAGACACGGTCTCCGCTGCGCAACAAGTCGATGACAGTGCTAATGACTGGCAACCCTGCGCCAACATTGGCTTCATAGAGAAACTTCACCCCACGTCGCTTAGAAAGCTCTTGCAATGCTCGGTAGGTCTCATAACGCCCAGAGTTAGCCTTCTTATTTGGCGTGACGATGCTGATGCTCGCTTGTAGAATCTCTTGATAAGCATCTGCTATCTGCTCACTAGCGGTACAGTCGACAAAAATCGTATTGCTGAGATTGAATTTCTTCATTCGATGGATATACGACGACATATCCATCGGTTCTGTGGATGCCTCCAACGAGGCATCACCATTGTCCAACTTAATGCCATTCGCATCAAAGTGCATCTTACCGCTATTCGCCAACCCCACCAGCCGTATGTCAATGTTATGATCCCGTAACAATATGGGGGCTTGCCGCTGAATCTGTTCTAACAATGTGCGTCCAATCAACCCCTTGCCCACTAGGAAGACATGCAGAGTCGTAATATGAGAGAGGAAAAATTCCTCATGTAAGACGTTGAGAGCCTTCACCTCGTCAGCACGGTTGATGATGACAGAGATGTTATACTCTGAAGATCCTTGGGCAATCGCCACAACACTAATGCCATTGCGCCCTAAAGCACCAAACAGCTTGCCAGCCGTCCCAGGAGTACAACGCATATTCTCGCCTACAACAGCGACAATGGAAACGCCTCCTTCTACCACAACTTCGTCGATGACGCCTGCACGCATTTCCAAGGCAAACTCATCCTCGATCGCTTCCTTAGCTAAGCTAGCGTTCTGCGGCGCTACCGCAAAGCAAATAGAGTGCTCTGATGAGGCCTGAGAGATCAAAATCACACTGATCTCCTTCTTAGCTAAAGCGCCAAACAGCCGTCCAGCCACCCCACATACACCTACCATACCGCTACCTTCAACACGCAACAACGCCACGTCGTCAATAGAGGAAATGCCCCTGATCATGGCCCCATTTGCTGGCGTCTCCCTAGCAATCAATGTCCCAACAGCCGATGGGTTGAAGCTGTTCTTGATGCGCAAAGGAATGTTAGCATGCAGTGCTGGAGCGATGGTCGGTGGATGGATCACCTTAGCTCCAAAGTGCGACATCTCCAAGGCTTCATTGTAACTCATCGCCGGCACGGCTAACGCACCCTTCACCTTACGAGGATCGGCCGTCATGACACCATCGACATCCGTCCAGATCTCAATCTCATCGACACCTAATGCAGCTCCAATGATGGCAGCGGTATAATCGGAGCCCCCGCGCCCCAATGTTGTTGTCTCCTGCGCAGAGGTGGAACCAATAAAGCCAGTGACAACCGGCAGAGCACCATTCAGGATTAGCTTTTCCCTGATATTGGCATTCGTCGCCTCAAAACGCACGCGAGCAGAACCAAAGGTGCTATCTGTTGCGACAAAGTCACGCGCATCAGCAAAGACAGCACTAGGAACCGAAGCTTTCAATCCCTCACTGATGATGTAGGCGGATAGCCTCTCGCCAAAACTCATCACGAAATCTTGCGTGCGCTTCGACAGCTCCTTCACCAACGCCACTCCATGCAGAGCATCTGTCAGCTCTTGAAACGTCATAGCTAGGTTAGCTAAGACGGCCTCACGACGTATTTCAGGGATCAGATCCGCCACAGCAGACAGATGCCGCGCCTTAAGTGCTTCCAGCTTCTCCAAATAGGAAGGATGCGCCTGCACCGCTTGCCGCGCCGTTTCAATCAGCTCGTCCGTGACACCACCCATCGCCGATACCACCACCACAAGCTGTGGTGTCGTACGATACTTGTCTGCAACAATAGCTATCACGTTTTTGATCCGTTCGGAGGTCGCCACCGACGATCCCCCAAATTTCATCACGAGCATGTTCTTCTCCTAAGCTCTCGATTACAAATTATCGCCTTGCAATTTCTTCGTTAAATCGGAAAAATTGAAACACTTCGAAACTTAAGTTACCTATCATGCTGAACTAACAACTAAACGACAAGGCGAAAATAGCGGTATGTTTTTCGTACATAACCATGAAAAGACGACTCCATACGGCCTTGTTGCATAATTAACCACAGAGTGCACAAAAAACACAGAGAGGGAAATGGAAACATAAACACGTTCTATCCTTTCTCTGTGTTCTCCGTGCACTCTGTGGTAGTAAATTCCTAAAAATTAGTGGTTAATATTTAGTAGAAATTGCTGCTGGTCTCACTGGCTCAGTGCTGAATTACGCAACAAGGCCACTCCATACATGCATACCTGAAAAGTAGAGTTTTCCTCCTCTCTGTGCCTTTGTTTCTTTGTGTTTCAATTAAACTCCATCACATCATAAGACTTAGATTATCAGTTACATAAAATGAAGATTTCCCTTGTGACATGAGAATGGCGTTCCCTCATACCCCTACCTAATCTCCTTGACACGCTAGCCGCCGCCCACTAAAACATTGCCTTTATGACAATGGCAAGGCTCCGATGCGCAGACTGATTCTATTCCTTATTTTGTTCAGCCTCCTCCTAGCAGGAACAGCTATCTACCTGCGCGAAGAAAGGAAATCCAGCACCAAACAGCTCACTCTATACGGCAACGTCGATGTGCGGCAGGTAGATTTAGGCTTCCGTCTCAGCGCCAGAGTCGACGAGATGCCATTCCAGGAAGGTGACTATGTCCAGAAGGGTACCTTTATGGCGCGGTTGGACCAGCAGCCCTTCTTGGACCGTGTTCGCGAAGCGCAAGCTAGCCGTGATGCCGTTGCCACTTCGCTAGCCAACGCTGAGAAGATCCTAAAGAGGCGTGAAGAGCTCGTGGCTAAGGGAGGTGTCTCCAAAGAAGACTACGATAACGCCATCTCTAGCCACCGCGTCTACCAGGCTAACCTAGCGCAAGCGGAAGCGGCGTTGGGGGTAACACTGACCGACCTCAAAGATACGGAGATCTTCGCTCCTAACGATGGAACAATCCTCACACGTATACGGGAGCCAGGCGCTGTGGTAAAGCCAGCTGACGCCGTCTACACACTGTCTCTTATCTCCCCTGTCTGGGTGCGTGCCTTCGTATCCGAACCGCAACTAGGCCTCATCTATCCTGGTATGCCAGCCGAAATCCACACCGATACACCAGGCAGCAAAGTGTATACAGGTCACGTCGGCTTCATCTCTCCCGTAGCAGAATTTACTCCTAAGAGTGTGGAGACGACACAGTTGCGCACCGACCTTGTGTACCGCTTGAGGATCATTGCTGACAACCCAGACCAATTTCTTAAACAAGGGATGCCTGTTACTGTTGTCCTACCGCTCCATCACCAGGACCGCGAGGCGCCTCGGTGAACGAGCCTCTTGTCACCATCCATAATATCTCCAAAGTCTTCACTAAGGGTGGTACGCCCGCCCTTCAAAACATCGATGCCACCATTCCTAAGGGCGATATCATTGCGTTGGCCGGTCCGGACGGCGCAGGCAAGACAACGCTCATCCGCATGATGGCAGGTCTCCTTAAACCATCAACAGGAACGATCACGATCGCAGGATTAGATACCATTGCCAACGCTTTGGCTATCCATCAAATCATCGGCTACATGCCACAGAAATTTGGATTGTACGAAGACCTCACCGTCTTACAAAATTTGAATCTCTACGCTGACCTAAGAGGGGTCCTAGGAACCGAACGCGAACAAGTCTTCGCACAGTTGCTAACTTTTACCGCCTTAGAGCCGTTTACAGGAAGGCTTGCCGGCGCGTTGTCTGGCGGTATGAAGCAGAAGCTGGGCCTTGCTTGCGCCCTCATCAAGAAGCCACAGCTACTGTTGCTGGACGAGCCCAGCGTTGGTGTCGACCCACTCTCGCGACGCGAGCTGTGGAAGATGGTCCATAATCTATTGGATGAAGGCATCAGCGTCGTCTGGAGCACTGCCTATCTAGAAGAAGCGGAACGATGCAACAGCGTCATCCTCCTCAACGAAGGCAAGCTCTTGTACCACGGCACGCCTGGAAATTTAACAGAACGTGTTGAAGGACGCACCTACAAGGTGACACATCTATCAAGTAATGCCAGAGACGTTCTTTCAAGGGCTCTACAACAACCTAATATTATCGACGGCATCATTCAGGGAAGTGACGTCAGGCTTGTCACCAGCGGTGTAAGCGAATCTATTGACATGACAGCGTTGGATGCCGGGCCACAGGCTATCTTAGAATCCACACCACCCCGCTTCGAAGATGCTTTCATCGACATCTTAGGCGGCGGTCCCAAAGGCCCTTCTGTTTTAGCGGAATTGACACCCCCCGTCATTGCCAAGCGAGACGTCATGATCCAGGCTACTGGCTTGACAAAATGCTTTGGCTCTTTCACCGCTGTCGACGATATCAGCCTAAGCATTAAGCCAGGCGAGATTTTTGGGCTGCTAGGACCCAATGGTGCTGGCAAGACGACAACGTTCAAAATGATGTGCGGCTTGCTAAAGCCTACCGCCGGTAGTGCTGATGTCAACGGCATCGATCTCCAGGTAGCCCCTGGAGAAGCGAGATCTCAAATCGGCTACATGGCGCAGAAATTCTCTCTCTATGGCACTCTAAGTGTTCTTAACAACCTTGAGTTTTTCTCTGGTGTCTACGGTCTGAAAGGCAATATGCGCCAACAAGCTATTAAAGAGATGGTCCGCATCTTTGATCTTAAACCCTATATCAACGAAACGGCCGACTTACTGCCACTCGGTTTTAAGCAACGGCTAGCTCTATCTTGCGCTGTCATGCACCACCCTGTTGTCCTTTTTCTCGATGAACCCACTTCTGGCGTCGATCCCATCACACGTCGAGAATTCTGGAACCACATCAACGGCCTAGTCGATAAAGGAGTGACCATCATTGTCACCACTCACTTCATGGATGAAGCCGAATACTGCGACCGGATCGGCCTCGTATATAAAGCTAAGCTGATTAGCATCGGTACACCTGAGAACCTGAAAGCCTCTGTCAAAAGCGCTGCAAATCCCTCTCCCACATTGGAAGACGCCTTCATCCGTGCCATTGAACTCTATGATAGCGAGAGGAGCGCATGAACAACGGCAGAAGACGACGCATGCGCGCTTTAGTCCATAAGGAGTTCTTGCAGATCATCCGTGATCCTAGCAGCATCCTCATCAGCGTTCTGCTTCCGCTTATCCTTCTCTTCATCTATGGGACGGGACTATCTCTAGATGCCGACCACATCAAAATTGGATTGGTATTGGAAGACACAGCCCCCGATGCCAGAAGCTTTGCAGAGTCGCTCACCAATTCACGCTTTCTAGATGTGACCATGGCAAGAGACCGACGCGAGGTCGTAGATGAGATTGAGAAAGGCCATCTGCGTGGAATGGTCGTCATCCCCTCTTATTTTTCTGCATTCAGAGAACAACCCGATGAAACAGCCCCTATCCAGGTCATTGCTGATGGCAGCGAACCAAACACAGCCAAATTCGTGCAGAACTATGCGTTAGCGGCGTGGCAACTTTGGCTTACGCAAGAGAGAATCACGCGAGGCCTTCAAGGGTTACCGCAGGTTAGCCTTCAACCGCGCTTCTGGTACAACGAAGAGCTGGAAAGTCATTTCTTCCTAATCCCAGGTTCGTTAGCCATCATTATGACCTTGGTGGGAACGCTTTTGACAGCTCTGGTTATTTCCAGGGAGTGGGAACGCGGGACGATGGAATCGATGCTATCCACTCCTGTCGAGATTAGTGAACTGTTGATGGGAAAGCTACTGCCCTATTACATCTTAGCAATGAGTACGTTAGGCATGATCGCTTTTCTAGCACAACTCATCTATCAGGTCCCTCTACGCGGCTCGTGGTTTGCTCTAGCATTGGTAGCCGGGGTGTTTCTCATTCCGGCATTGGCACTAGGTCTTCTCATCTCCACCGTAGCTAGAAACCAGCTTGTCTCCTCACAAATTGCTATGGTGACAGGCTTTTTGCCTGCGTTCATGCTGTCTGGATTCATCTTTGAGATCGCCAGCATGCCGTGGCCGATACAGATCATCACCTACATCCTACCAGCGCGCTATTTCGTCTCATGCCTCCAAACGCTTTTTTTGGTGGGTGACCAATGGTCGTTGCTCATCCCCAATATGCTTCCTATGCTCGCCATTGGCGTTGTCCTACAGCTTCTGACAGCGCGTTTCACCCGTAAGAGGTTGGATTGATATGCTCAACCGCATCTTAGCCCTCATCATCAAAGAATTTCAGGCCGTCCTTAAGGACAAGAAGACTCGCATGACATTGGTGGTTCCGCCCATCATCCAGCTCCTCATCTTCGCCTGGGCGGCGACCTTAGATGTGCAAAACGTTCCGGTCGGCATTCTGAACAGAGATAACGGTGAGAAAGCAATCGAGTTGATCCAACGAATCAAAGGCTCGCCGATGTTCAGCCGTGTCATCGAACTCAGCGCTGTCGAACAGATTGCTCCTTTCATCGATAACCAAAAAGGCATCATGGTGCTTTCTATCGACCAGCAATTTTCACGTCGTATCGATGCAGGGAAGTCTGCCGATATCCAGGTCATCTTCGATGGCAGGCGCTCTAACACGGCCCAGATCGTCTTTGGCTATACTGCCGAGATCGTTAACCAATACAACCGCGATATCGCCCCAAGAGTTGGCATCACCTTGCAAAACACAAACCTCGTATCACGCAATTGGTTTAACCCCAACCTGCTCTATTACTGGTACAACGTTCCTAGCCTCGTCGGCATTATCACAATGCTGGTCGGCTTCACCGTCACCGCTATGTCTGTAGCACGTGAACGGGAGATGGGCACTTTTGACCAGCTTCTTGTCTCACCACTGAGACCGGTAGAGATCATGATCGGCAAGCTCATCCCCGCGATCATCATTGCCTTAGGCGAAGGGACGATCATCATCATGGCAGGGATCTATCTTTTCTCTGTTCCCTTCACCGGCAGCCTCGCACTGATCTACCTCGGTCTCTTCGTCTTTGTTTGCTCTATTGTTGGGGTAGGTCTCTTCATCTCATCGCTATGCAAAACACAGCAACAAGCGATCCTCGGCAGCTTCGTCTTCATGTCCCCGTCTGTATCACTATCAGGGTTTGCGACGCCCATTGAAAACATGCCGGTCTATCTGCAGTATGCCACGCTAGCTAACCCTTTAAGGTATATGCTTGTCATTACTAAAGGACTTTTTCTCAAGGCAATGCCAGTAGAAATCGTTCTTCAAAATCTCTGGCCTATGGCCCTCATTGCCCTCTGCACTCTTTCCGGAGCCACCTGGTTCTTCAGAAGGCGGCTAGAGTAGCAACGCAAAAAGAGGAAAAAGGTGGAGCGTGCGTTTATTAACAGTCTCGTTATGAAAGGGATCAGATTAACGCAAAGACTGCAAAGACGCTAAGACGCAAAGAAGGGAAGAGGTAAATATTTGTGCATCGGGAGGGCTTTGTTGCGTAATAAGCCCTCACACAGCCATTCCCGCTAAATATTACCCACTCACTTTTAGGAATTTATCACCACAG
>CAMFKD010000012.1 GCA_945957095.1 uncultured Chlamydiae bacterium | reverse complement strand
GCTAAGGGAGCGTTCCAGTAGACCTCTGAAAGGAATGAAGCCACTTGTACGCCTAACATGGCTAAAATGAAGAAGCTTAAGAAGACCAGGGTAACACGTTGGAGCTGATAGCCTTCCCAAGGAGCAGATTTTTGGCGCATATAGATGAAACCGAGCATGGCACAGATGACGCCAGAGATACCGACGAAGTTAGGGCCACTCATGAGGTACTGCGCTGTGTTTGTTGGAATCGCGCTGATGAGGATGAAGAGAATGTAGCGCGCTCCTCCGATCCGGTGTTCGATCTGTTTCCCAAGGATCAGCAGCCAGATCATATTGAAGAACAGGTGAATGACATCGTAATGCAACAATACGGGTGAAGCCAGACGCCATAACTCGCCTTGACGTATCTTCTCAAACATCGGTTGCTGAAAAGAGATCAGATTCCATTTGTCTTGGAGAGCAAACACAATCTTATCATAGAGACCAGTCCATATCGGTGTCTGACGGTATTGATTCAGCAAGTATTGCCCTTCAGGTGGTAGCTGCGGTGCCGCCTTTGTCTGATCTTGTTCATCACTGTTCTGAATGCGATAGAGACTGACAAACTTATCCAGAATTTCATAAGCTTTGGGGTAGTCGTAGAGGAGAGCCCGATCTGCTGGTGAGGTAGCGATGGAAACGACAGGAGCGATGTCTTTGGGCAACGACTTAGGAGAGATGAGAGGAGACCCCCAGACAAAGATCAGGGTACAGAGTACCAATAAGAACAGTGTTACCGGCCCTACGGGCTGCGACTGCCAGGTTGACGCCGCTTTCTGTATTTTGAGCAAACTTCTTTTAGCTGCTGCCTTCTGTTCTTCGGGCTCTAGGATATGTTGGATCAGGTTGGGCTTGTCCGTAAAGCGAGGGTCTTCAGGGTTGGCTAAATATTCCTCGTAGAGGGTTTCAGCGCGGGCCAATTGATCCTCTTCAACAATCCAGATACGGCAATAGCGGTTGCCGTAGGCTTCGCTGCCCCAATCACTAACAGCCTGGACATCGCACTCATGGGCAATGCCTTCTTTTGTTAGCAGGCGGGAGAAATCTTGTCCTTGACCTTCGTTTTCAAAGGTGCAGAGGAGTCGCATAATATTCCAATCTTATTGATAATGTTAGTCGTTGACAGGCCAGGGACGATGTTAACTAGGTGAAGTCTACCGCCGCCTTCTCGCACAGTCTCAGCTTCGATGCAGTGAACGCCATAGTCAGCGCCATTGGTATGTACATCGGGCTTAATCTTTGACAGTAGCACTCTTGGGTCGTCTTCGTCAAACCATGTCACAAAGTCAACACAACCTAGAGCCGCCATCATCTGGATGCGGTAGCACAATGGGATGATGGGGCGGTCGGGGCTTTTATAACTTTTAATCGAGACATCGCTGTTAAGGGCTACGATGAGGATGTCAGCTTGCTCCGCCCCTTCCATAATAATTTGAAGGTGGCCGGCATGTAGCAGATCGAACGAGCCATTAAGAGTGGCAATGGTCTTACCTTCGCTTCGTAGCTGGGCAACCTTCTCTGTGAGGCTAGCAGGATCGATCAGTTTGCGCTGAGTCGCTTCTTCAACAACGTTACGCATGGCGTCTGCTCTTGGAGAAAGCGATGTTAAAGATGTCGTCATAGTGTTCGACGAAGTGGATGGCAATGCCTTTTCTAATATAAGCTGGTAACTCATCCCAGTCGGGGATATTCTCTTTAGGTAGAATCAATTTCTTTAATCCACTGCGTCGTGCTGCGACTACCTTCTCTTTGACGCCACCGATGCCTAGCACTCTACCCGTTAATGTCAGCTCTCCTGTCATGCCCAGGTCGTGGACAACTGGTTTGTCTAACAAAAGGGAGAGCATCGCCGTCACCATGGTGATGCCTGCAGAAGGGCCATCTTTAGGGGTGGCGCCTTCGGGGATATGCAGATGGACGTTGGCTTTTTCAAAGAACTTATGTTTGGGTCCATACTTGTACAAGGCGCTTTGTAAATAGCTCCAAGCAATCTCGGCTGACTCTTTCATCACGTCACCAGCCTGGCCGGTAAGCTTCATGGATGTCTTGTCGCTCTCGACTTTGATCGCTTCCACATATAGCGTTGCACCGCCCATCGCTGTCCACGCTAGGCCTGTTGCTACTCCAATGGGTGGCTGGAGATAGTAACGGTCGCTAGTAAATTTGCGCTTACCAAGGAACTCTTTGATTGTAGCGTTGGTAATCTGATGACAAACGGGTTCCGTCTTCTTCTTGCTTTTTCGGTGTAGATTGGCGTCTAGCTCTTGCACGACCTTGATAGCAATCTTACGAAGGATTTTTTTGATGCTATTCTCGAGATTACGTACTCCAGCTTCTCGGCAATAGCCGTCGATGATATCGCGGATGGCTTGTGGCGCAAAATGCACTTGCTTAGCTGTTAATCCCATCAATTTGCGGTTGCGTGGGATCAGGTATTTCGTGGCGATCTGCACCTTCTCTTCTATGATGTATCCTGACAGGCGCAAGATCTCCATGCGGTCTTTCAAGGGGTCTGGGATGGTATCCAACACGTTAGCGGTTACGATAAATAACACATCGGCTAAGCTGACACGCACATCGAGATAGTGATCGAGAAATTCGCGGTTTTGCTCAGGATCCAAAACCTCTAGAAGCGCTGAGGCAGGGTCGCCTTGGTAGCTGACTCCCATCTTGTCGACTTCATCTAACATGATGACGGGGTTCATCGTTTTGCAAGCTTTGAGGGCTTGGATGGGCTTGCCGGGCATAGCGCCGATATAGGTGCGGCGGTGGCCTTTGATCTCGGCTTCGTCGCGCATACCCCCGACAGAGAAACGGTAGAAGCTGCGGTTAAGGGCTCTCGCTACACTCTTACCGATGCTTGTCTTGCCTACTCCAGGGGGGCCGACAAGGCAGATAATGCTTCCTTTCACGCCACCGGTGAGGCGGCCAACACCGATGAATTCTAGAATGCGTTCCTTGATATCCTCAAGGCCGTAGTGATCTTCTTGGAGCACTCGGTGTGCTTTTTCGAGGTCTAGACATTCTTGGCTGTTAATGCCCCATGGAATGACTGTAAGCCAATCGAGGTAGCCACGTGAGACAGCGTATTCTGCTGATTGGGGCTCCAAAGCCGCTAGTTTATCCATTTCTTCTTTGATGACAGTCATCACATCAGGCGGCACCGTGCGCTCTTTAAGGCGAGATTCAAATTTGTCCCGATCCGATGTTTTGTCATCCCGTTCGATGCCTAGCTCTTTCTTGATTGTTTTCAGCTGTTCGCGGAGAAAGAATTCTTTTTGGCTTTTGGCGATGGTTGCTTCAATCTTCTGACTTAGATTGCTTTGTAATTTACTAAGGTCCAGCTCCTTGAGTAATAATGCCAGTGCCTTCTCGATCCGTTCAGTGACGTCAAAGGTTTGTAATACTTCCTGTAGCTCCTTGCGGTCTGCTGTGGTCAGTGCGACAGCAAAGTCAGCGAGCTTGCCAGGTTCTGTGTAATCGGAGTGGCCTAAGAAGATCTGTAATTCTTCTTTGAAGAGGGGGTTGAGCTTGAGGAGTTCTTTAATTGTGGAGATGATACTGATGGCGTAGGCTTTAAGCTCTTCAGTGAGAGTGGAGCTATCTTCATGGTACGACACCTTAGCCTTCAGATGCTTTTGGGAAGCGGCTGGCTTATTGACAATCAGGCGTTTTTCCATATTGAGGATGACCTGCGCGCCTCCCTGCTCCATGGGGATGATTCTTAGCACGCGAGCTAAGACCCCCACTTTATGGAGGTTGTCAAAAGAACAGCTGTAGACGTCGGTGTCTTCGCGTTCTGTTAGCAATAGCCCCACACATTTATGTGCTGACTTAGAGACCAGCTTTAATACTTCATAGTACGGCCCGGGCTCGATGGCGATAGGCGCTGCCATTCCAGGGAAAAAAGGACGTCGTACTAAGGGGAAGATATACACTTCATTAGGATAACCAGTGGGGACTGGTTCATGGTCATGCCCCTCTTCTAAGGAGTGCATCATCGCTTTTTCTAATTCGAGATCGAGAGAAGTGATGTCGGTACCGTGTTCCAAAATTGCCTCAGCCTAGGAGTTAATCCCTGACATGCTAGCAAGCCGTGGCAAAAGTTTCAACCTATCGTATAGCTGAATGAGCCAACGGCCCAGGTAGAGGAATGGAGTGTCTAATACAGCAATGATCACTTTTACGATCCACATATCGAAAATCATCGTACCGATAGGCATTGTTCCGTAGAAGGCAATGGTCATAAATAGGCATGAGTCGATCAGTTGGCTGACGATAGTAGAGGCATTATTGCGTAGCCAGAGATGCCGGTCGTTGCAGAGAGCTTTCCAGAAGTGGAAAGCCCATACGTCGTGGTGCTGGCTGAATAAATAGGCGACGATAGAAGCCAGCGCGATACGAGGCGTCTGACCTAGGATGGCGTCGAATGCTTCGGCACGATCCAAGGCAAAGGGAGCTGCAGGCCAGTAAACGGCAGCAGCTGCAGCTAGGGTAAAGCCTATGAGCGCCAGAAAGCCTACCCAGACAGCGCGTGATGCTTCTTCCTTGCCCCATAGTTCGGACAATATATCCGTCAGTAGGAAGGTTGCAGATGCTACGATGATGCCGGCTGGAACATAAAATGGACCAAAGACAACTAACTTATTTGCCAGGATTGCAGCAGCCAATACTAGAGTCACCATAAAGGCTATAAGGACAGATACTCCCCAATGACGTCCTAAGATAGCAGCAAAGGTTGTGGCTAAGAGGGTACAGACCATCCACCCGATGATTATCATGATTTCATGCATACATCACATCCAAAAAGCATTTAAAATAGTGTGGAACAAGCAAGAGTAAGGGTCAAGAAGATTTGTACGTCGGCAGGCTCTGTATCTCTAACCTTCCATCTTCAAGAATCTTTGCAGGTCGGTCACAGATGATGGCTTGTTGCCGCATTTGTTCGACCATCGCTTGTGCTTGTTGCATGGAGTCGCTACTCAACCACCTTAATTCTGTAAGGGTTTCTAGTGCTAAGTTGGCGTATAAGGGGTTTTGACAGCCGCGCCAAGAGAGCCATTCGAACACCAGTTCTTTATGCTTTTGGATCATCGCAGGCTGGGAATACTGAGGATGTCTTTTGGCGAAGTCTAGCCATTGAATGATGCCATTTTTGACGTCAGTCATCAGATGGCTGTAACTTGCAAAGTAGGGCATGGCCTGGCTTAGATCATCGAAAAACTGGTCCAGAGCATTGTCATAAATACCCCATCTCCATGCCAACCTAAATATGTTGCCGGTGAGATCTGCCATCATTTTATGAATGCGCGTGTCTTCAAATGTCACGCGTTGTCCATGCTTCCATCCTAGCTTGATGTGAGCCATACGGCTATTAACAAGTGCCACCAGGCTGAATAGTTGGCGATAGAGTATTGGACGAAGAGGAATATTGTCGTCGCTTGCCAAGCAAGCTTGCATCAGTTCGGCAACGATATTAAGGGCAGATTTATCCTGGCTGGGTTGATTCCGCTTTACCGGTACTGAAACAGTAGCAAAGGGGGCGATTTGTACTAGCTTAATAAAAGGGCCAATGAGAGGGGAGAAATTGCCCATCGACTTGGTGAAGATAGTTTTCGATAAGTCAAGCAGACAGCGTCCTGCGAATGCCACACCAGCAGGTGACTGCCACTTATGTAGTGAATGCAGTAATCTGATAGAGGCTTTGATGGCTTCCAGCTTAGAAAACCCCCATTCACTTGGCTTAAGCACTAGTGCACGATAGAGCGTCTTTCGTTCTAGGTCTTCTTGAAATAGCTTGTATATGTCTTGTAGGGGCTTAGTATCGGTGACAAGAAAGATGTTGAGGAGCTCTTGGTACGCCAGAATAAGGGTTCTAAGCTGATCGCGTTCGTCGTCAGACATATCGCTGACATGACGGAGCAGTCGGATGAGGTGACGCTCACACCACTGTCGCATTGGGCGATCGCGGCTACAGGGGTCTTTTATGGTTAGCATCACTTCTCCCATAAGCTTCATGAAGCACAGATAGGCCCCTTTTGCCTTATGATTTGGATAGCATGTTGCTGGAAGGCAGCTAAGCAAAGGTTGGATATGGGTCTCCCAATTTCCCCTATCGAATCTTTGATAAATTGCGAGCACGACAGCGCGTAGGCTTCTAGATACGCTAGGATAATGCATCATGATAGCGACAATCTGTTGGCCGTACTTCGACAGTAACGACGCAATAGACTCACTTTTTCTTTCGCACAGAGCTGCAAAGTAGGCGTCTTGTATTTTTGTTATCGTATGCGGTTTGAGCAATTCGTTCAGCCAGCTGCTGTTGAGATAGTTGTCGACAACCGTCAGGTGGTCAGCGGTCGATGTTGCCGAACTAGAAGAATGGATGGAGGGTGGCAAACAGACAGCATCGCAAGGAGATAGTGTTAGTAATATTAGGATGCTTCCTAAACAACTTTCCAGCGTATGCGTTGCGTCTTGGTCTCCTGCTAAATGCTTATCTACCAAAGAGTGAACCAGCGTCATCAATAGATCGATGTATTTGCGTGGGAAACGCTCTGCCATATGTATTACAACGGGAAGCTGCATCGATGCAGCGGGTAGGGGCAGCTGCTTACTTGCTTGCCAAAGTTGTTGTAGCTGGTCTTCTTTGAGCCACCCGTTTCTTCTATCTTTAATGAAAAGAGTTTGAAGGGTGATCTTAAGCAATGTTTGGAAGAAGGGGTCATGGAGCTTTTCTATACAACCCTTATGCAGGGTTTGGGCTAATTCGAGAGAGGTCGTTGCCATGGTCTCTTCAGTGATAGTATGACCCAATCGCGGTAATAGGTCTGTCCACCAGCTTTCTGTGTCTTCAACAGAATGAGCCATCATTTCGCAAAGTGTGATAGCTTGGAGTAAATAGGTAATTGCACCGTCAAACATGCGTTGATTTGGGAATTCGCCTAACATACGCGCCCAGGAAAGCATGATGGTTATGCACTCTATGGCGTATTTAGGTCGCCGTAACATTGGTTCTAGAGAGATCCATAGGTCTTGAATGGTCTTGGCTTGCGTAGGATTTAAGACGCGTTCTGACGAATCTGGATTGGGTAAGGCCAACGACGCTTGGTGGAACAGTGTACAAAGAAATCGTATGCGTTGATCGGCATCAGCTACATCTGCGATAGCTCCACTGCAGATCTGGTCCAGGTCTTTGTGAAAAAATGACACAATCTCATGCATCTTTAGGCGTCCCATCGCCAGAATTACTGATGTCCAATGGTCATGCTTATCATCGGAAGAGAGGGCGGTAGAACTTATGAGTAGACGTTTTGCCTTGATGATTAAGTCAGGGTCTTCGACAAGCGCTAACGTTTGATAAGCAAGGGAACGATAGGGGCTAGCAATACCAGGATAGCGCTCGAGCAGCATGAATGCGATGGCAGGATAATGGGACGTATGCTTTGTTGCTTCAAGCACCTTGTAGACCTCGACCGGAATCGCCTCTTCTTCTGTAGAGGGATCCCTTAAGATGTCGATACAGTCCATCCAATGGACGATGGACTCAGATGTTAGACGTCCTGTTTCCAGTTCACGTTGGATCACGGGAAGAATGGAAGGGATCAACTTACGTGCCTGCTCGTGCTGGACTGGGTGGCGGCGCATCAAATCAGCGATAGCAAGGTAGACGGCATCCGTTTGTGGCTCTATTGAGAGTTGCTGGATGAGCGCTTCCACATAGGGTTTGTGGGCAAAAGGAAGGGCAAGTTGTTGAAGGTGACACAAGCTCGACTGTACATTATGAGCTAGTTCAGTTTGGACGAGCTGGAACAAGAACTCCTTAATCTGTTGTTGTGGCAACCACTGCGCCCCTTTCAAGATATCGATCATGATGGAGGCTTCGTCAGGATGAGCTTTTGCAATCACATTCTTAATTAGCTTCCCTAAATGGCCATTGGAGATATTGGGACGTTTATTTTTTTCATTTCTATGACCATTACTTGGAATCAAAGATCGAAGCTTGTCTATGTTGGACGGAGGAGGTATCTGCCTTGAGGATGTAGGTGAAGATTGATGTGACAATGAAGAGCCAGGCTCACATCCACTAAATGGGGCTATTTCTGGTGAGGTGTCCAAGAAACCCTGATCCTTTGCCCATGGTAACAAACTTTGAGCACCTGACAAATCGGTTGGCATCAACGTATGGATTGTCTCAAGCGCCAAAGCACGCCTGTTATCAGGTGTTATGGCTGCCATTTTGATGAGGGCAATCGCCAAAGGATGATGTGTGATATCAGATGAACGCGCTAAAGCCTGCACCCAGATACGTGTCCACGCCTCTGTTGTAGGTTCTTCTGAATCTAAAGCAGACCTTAGAGCAGAAATCAGACTGATGTCAGAGGAAGAATGAGCTGCTACTACTTCTTTCAGGTTGGTCATCGTCAACAAGGATTCAAGATTCTCGATTAGCAGAGAAGCAGCCTCTCTGGAGCGCGCTCTGTCGCATCCAAGAGTTTGAACAATAGTTTTGTAGACCGTTTGGGAAGCGGGATCCAACAAAGGGATAAGAATAGGGAACTTCCCTACTTGTAGGCAGGCATGAGTATGTCCACGATGCTGAGTGATGGTGTAACCCGAAGCCCCAATCCGTAAGCCTGTCACAGAGAGAATTTTCAATTGTTGCAGTGCTGTCGAGATATCTCCTTCGAGTAGCACCTTGAAGTAGGGAACTAGCTGGCTGTCTTGAAGACTCACGAATAAAGTATCGGGGAGTGTTCCGCGCATAGACGCAAATGCGGAACGGATGCAGTTGCTTAGTCGCTCTTCATCCATAGAGGACTTTAAAAGAATAGATGCATTGAACAGTAGGGGCGCGATAGCAGTTATATCGCCACCTAATTCATAACGCCAAAGGTAATCTAACTGATGAACGATTGCCTGGTCGGCATAGTCGCAAGATAGGATTGCCTTGTTACAGGCTTCGACGTCAGCTTTGTGCAACATTGTCTTGCCATGCATCATCGCGAGGAGAAGGGAACCCCATCTATTGGGATGAGGAGTTTTATGCTTGCAATGTTCTTTGATGAGATAGTGCTGACGACTTAAAACACGACCAATTGCCTGTGCGCTTCCGTTTCCCATTGGAGTGAAATCAGGCGATTGATGCAGATGTAGTGGAATACTCCATCTCGGTCCCAAAGGTTCTTCTTTAGGATGTTGTCGAACAATGAATTGAATGGGCAGTTGTGGGCTTTTCTGATCAGCCAGATTGAGCTCTACCACATGCATCGATCCGATGAAGGAATTAGTAATTGGAACGTTGTGCTTGAAGGCACCTTGGAAGATGAGGATTTCAGCTAAGCTTTTGTTATCAGACCAGTCTATGGGGTAATTGCCGATATATTTCTTTATCATCGCGACGAGTGTTGGGTCGTAGGAGATATAAGGATAGGCCTGAGCTAGCTTTTTCGCTAGATGCTTTCCTATTAAGTTAGCAAATTCAGCTGTATCTCCTCCCTTGGCAGAAGGATATAATTGGAGCTTTATCGGTCCTTTAAGTGGTTGAGAGGTCTTATTTTCTATGTGAGTAGCAAGTGTGTGTCTTATTTCTGGGGTACAACAATAGGTGTCGAGAAGGGCGTTGCAGTAATTGACATCGGACAGTAACAGATGTTCTGCAAGCTCACCCTCCAATTCAACATTATTGTGGGATAGGTTCAGGAGTTCCTCAATGGATGTTTTGATGGGAGGATGAGAAGACGAGCCCCAATGAATGAGTAGTGGAGCGTTAAGCCAGCATTGTAACCGTTCTCGCAAAGACGTTGGAATGTGGGGCAATGTTTTGCGTTGCAATTGATAGGTTGTTGGCATGGTGGAGAAGATACGACGAATTGCTTCCGATTCTGTAAGAGGATAAGAGAACGATGACTCATGTGGCTGTTTCAGTTCCATCTCGTTGGGAGGTCTGCTGGAACTGCTTGGATGATACCGAGCTGCTTCGAGGGGTGTAGAAGGGATGGACACTCTTAACATAGTGATAAGTATTTTACGTGGATTGTGATGATGAGGATGAAGAAGTCGTCACCTCTTCATCTAACGGCTGAATAGTCGCCTTTAGAAGAAGGAGACTCCCATCAATTAGCAGCTCAGCCAACATCTGAATTCCCGTCGGTATAATTTTTCCAACCCTTATAAATTGCTGTTTAATGCTTTCCAGATACTTGGGTTCTACTAATAGACGATACGCTTGTAATTGGTCTAAGTGTTCGCCTGCTGCTTGTGGATTAATGATCACAAGGGTTGTGATCCAATTGGCTACCGCTTGTTGATGCTGTGTTCGGAAGCTTGGATTTGATTTGTAGATATCCCATTTGGTGATTTGCGCTAGCAGATGAATAGGGCTTGCATCAGCTGGTGGCGTTTGAGCCCTTGTGGCTAAATAGGGATAGAGACCTTGTAGATGGGTGAGAACTTGGCTGGGTGCCTTTTGGTAGAATCCTTTCTCCACACCCATTTTCAGCAGCTGAACGCTTTCCACAACAATGGCGTCAACGAAATCGATATTGGCAAGGTGAACTTCACTTCCTTCCATTTTAGCTTGAAGAATAGACTGCCAGTTTTTGTTTAGCCCTAAATAGATGCTCATTAGTTTTTGATATAACTCAGTGTATTTAGTAGAGCTCTTTTGCTGCTTACACATTTTCTTAATGGTATCTGTCAGGAGAAATAAGGCTGGGCCGCTAATTGGTTTGCCTTCTTTAGTAGTTTGTCCATCGATAAGGCTCAACGGACGTTCCATTAGCAATTCCAGAAGTAGATGAAGCAAGCTATCAAGCTGCTCCCATTCTCTTGGAGAAATTTTGGCGATTAACTCTTGCAGCAAGCCAATTCCATATTTTAAGACGAGGTTTGGCGGCCACACTTTTAGAGCTTCTATGGCTGTCTTAGCATCGCTAAGAATATCATTCCAGGAGCATTTTGTGATAATTCCAAGTTTTAATATGTTGAGATGTCGGTCGCTACCGGACCTCAAATAGCCCAACTTTTTCAGATTACGCGCAAAGTTGTCTACCATGGCCGATGATGGGCATTTCTTGTCACCCAAAGCATATAGCTGTAGGTAGCGTTCGATGGCCTTGCGTAGCGGCTCTTTGTCATTAGGAGGCAGGAGTTTTGCCTTTGTTGCCAAAATTGTGATGATACGCTGGCACCAATCGCAGATTCCACTATCGGCTGATTCATGTGCTAGCGATAGGATGACCTGTTCAATAATCGAGCTGAAGGCTCGGATTTCCGCTGCCACTATCTTTGTCTTTGATTCGGTTTGGCTTTGATCCACATTGGAATAGGCTTTAGAAACGAGTTTGAGGAGTGAGCCAATCGCTTGGTCAAACTCATCAATATTGCGGTGAGTTTTGTATTGCGTTAAGGCTGCTTTGGCACCAGCTTTGATAGAAGAGGGGAGGGTATTGGGTCGTGTCGCAAACAGTGTTTTGGTGGTGATACTCATTTCTGTCACGATGGCATCGAATGCCTCTGGGTTGTGCTGTAATCGCGCGTGGTAGTAGGTGTCCCATAGCTTCAACAGTTTCGATTCGCCAAGCACTTCTGCTATCCATGGACTAAGCAGATATTCACGTAGTGCCTCTTGTCCGTTCATTAATTCGCTGTTCGATGCTGCCAAAGGCAAAATGTCACGGCGTGGATATAGGGCAAGGTGACGGAGAGTAGGATAGAGAAATTTTTGTAAGATTTTCTTGTCTACCTGACTAATCTGTTCGTGTAATACCGAACAGTAGCGCCGAACTAAATCGCGAAAGAGACACATGTAGGATGGGAGATGGGTAATAATACCTTTGTTCAGTAGGGATATGGCAAAATTACACAATAGATTGGAAGGTATGGCTCCTGCATAAGCATTTTGCCAGAGTTGCATGATCATCTGCTCGTGAGATTGAATCTCCCCTCTTGGTCTTGCTAGCACTTCCTCTGTGAACCTATGAAAGACAGTGGCGAAGTTTGGATGAACCAGCAGAGACATCACATTTCGTTGAATGTGATCTAATTCTTTTCGTTCTGGTGGAGTCGCGTAAGATGGTGTGGCATCATCGGAATATCTGCTACCTATGAAATAAGTATTGATGATATTCGGCCATTCTTCAGTTATTTGGTCTAGCGATAGCTTCATCTTACTGACTAATTCCAGCATGGTTTGCGCAAGGGATAGGGAATTATTCATCGTGCCGGGAGGATTGGTTTTAGCCATTAGATAGGCACAACACAGAGTGCTGCTGATGTACTCAGCTAAGAACATCGGAGTTTGCAATAATCCTGAAATCACCTGACAAAGGTTTAAAAGGGTGCTTGCGCGTTGCAAATTAAGTGGATCGTTGAAGGGGCTTAAGCATGCTGTTCCCGCCAACAGGAGTTCTTTGAGAAAGGGTAGGTGTTCTGATAGGTTTATCGTTCCACTAAGAAGACCCCTACAGACCTTGCTAGGATTTGCATCGATGAGATCAAAGATGTCGTCCATCTTCAGCCGCCCCATCGCTTGGATAACACATTCCCAGCATGATATTGCCATCTCAGGTTCGGGGGTTGAGGAGCGTATGAGGAGGTGTAGAGCTTTTTTTACAGTAGCGGGATCTTGAGCCTTGATCAGTTGAGTATATGTCGAATACCAATAAAGGACACCAAGCGATGGATACGCTTCTAATAAATCTAACTCTGTCTTCAAATAGCTATCGACTGGGTAGGAAAGGCGCATACTGGGGATGAGATCACTGATATATCCAAGCGTTTGTATTGCATAGATCAGATGTTCTTTTTGTTTGAGCAATATGTCGGCAGTTTCCTGGAACTTCCCCTCTGTCATTAAACGCTGGACGATGTGCAGCCAGACAGCCCTGATGTCGGCATGGTTGGGATGGCAGTAGCTCAATGTTTTTTCCATCTCAAGATATTGACTACTCTGAGCAAGTTGTCGACTTGCTACTATAGCTAGGGTGTGTCGCATTTCTGCGTTTGTCAATAAATTTTTTTTCAACATAAAGAGGGCTTCAACGCTTAATTGACGATTGATAGCGTGTTGCGTGAGTTGAATTAATAGTGGCTCATGGTCTTGTTTGAGTAGCGGGATCAGCTGAGGCTGGCGTTCGCAGGCATAGTTAACGAGTTCTAAGGCTTCTGCTGTATGATCAGCAAGATTGATATTTAGCAGACGAGTGAGCAGCGTGACAAAGTTATTGGAATTAGGGCTGACTAAAGAAAGAAGGCTGTGCATGAAACCCCAGATTGCTGAGATGTCACCTTGTTCGAATAGGGGTTCACATAATGCTGTAGCGGCTTGGACAACATGTGTTTTTATCTCCTGATTCCAAGGAGTTAGCTCACATAGTTGTGTGATCATAGAGCGACTAACGTCACGATGGAGAGTTGTCGTCGTATTGGCTGCTAAGATTTTTAGAATCGCTATTCGATTGTCTATGTAATCTGTTGATGTACGATTAGCATCACTGGATAGGTAAGAAAGTCGATAGGGCAATAAGCTTACATCATCATCGGTGAATAGCTTGACTCTCACAGCTTGTGAGATCAGTGTTAAACGTTCTTGTAAGGCATTAGGCAGTTGAGATATGCCGCCTAAGACCCCCAAGACTAAACACTTTAATGAATCGGGTACAGCGTGACTATCTATAGTGTCTAACAGACGATGCGTCCACGTAAGGGCTGCTTCGTAATGATTGGCATCCACGAGACGTTGTAGAGCTATGATCAGATGAGGGATAAGCAGCGAGCGGGTACCGCAGCGAAGAAGGGCGTCGACGATAGGAGGGATCGCAGAAGCTGTTTCAAGCTGTTGCACAACCGTCGGTAGCAGCAGCGAGGTTAACTGTTGTGTCTGAGTTGCTGTTAGAATGCACACGTGTTTGTCGATGAACTGGATGACCAGTGGCAGAAGCGAGTCGTCTATCACGCTATCTGATAGCTTTGAAATCAGAGCATTTGCATATTTTGGCAAGTTGCTATCAGAGCAATATTTGAATGTGTTAATGCGGGTTAGGCTTTGTGGGATGTCGCTCTTGAGTTCCTGAATCATCAAGAGTAATATCAGCGATTGCATTTGAGGTAGCAATGTCAGGCTCCCATGCTGTATGAGACGCTCAAGTATCTGAGATGCTTCTTCAGAAGATGCTTTAGTAACGAGGCTATTTAGCTCTTTGCATAAACTAGAGATCTGATGAGCGCGCTGTTTTCCTTTTCGTTTTGCTCCTAATTGCCTTAGGAGGTTGTCAAATTGTTGCATTGTCGATGGAATGGGTGGCGTAGAGGAGCTTGAGCTCGATGTTTCAGGTGGTGCTATTGCAACCACTTGCCTACCAAGGCCAAGGATTTGTTCGATCGTTGCAGATGTTTTCGAATCTAAGACATGATCACTCTTGGCCCACTCGAAGAGATTAGTGGCCAACATAGGATCGCACGGTCGCAATGTCTTGATGGCTTCAGCGGTTAAAGCTGTCCTATTGTGAGGAGACATATGGGCTTTTTTCACAACCTCGGCAGCTAGGCTACGAACCGCTACATGAGGAGATGATGCGAGGGTTCTAACCCATAGTGTTGTCCAAGCGTCGTTGATAGGTTCTTCTCTCATCAGTGCCTGGTACAACGAAGAAAACAGATCTGTTGGCAACAAACCCGCTAGAAATGTGCTAGGAAATATCGCGTTCAAATTGCGCAAGATAGCGCGCCCCATCTCCGGCGTTACAGGTTGATCACAGCCGATCAACGTGACAAATTCACTCGGAGCTGTCAAAGCGGCAGGATCGGTCATTGGTACCAGAATTGGATAGCAGCCGGCGTTCATGGCGAGAACACATTGTCCATGATGTCGTTTCACAGAGTAGGAAATGGGACGTGTGTTAGCTGCTATCGTCAAGTCATGAAGTGCCTCTAGAACCTGTCCATTCAGTAACTTTTGCAAGTGAGGTTTGATGGATTCGGGTTGGTGAGTGAGGATATCAGGATAACGTTCGCTCACCTTCTGCATCACAGACTTGATGATCCTGATTAAGGTTGTTTCGCCTAAGTGGTCCTTCAACAGGTAGCAGGTGTTGAAGAGCAATGAACTGATAGCGGAAGGGGCGCTATCCAAATCGTAATACCATATGTGTTCTAGCTGTGTGGTGATGGCAGCTTCGTGATAGCGATATGTTGCGATGGTCTGATTGAGATTGTCGACACAGTTGTCGTGTGGTGTCGTCTTCCCTTGTAGAATAGACAACAGTAGCCCCCTCCACTCTATAAAATTAGGCTCTAGTCCTGTTGCTTGCTTGTGTTGAAAGATGACGTTGGCCACACTCTTTTCGCTTCCATCACCTCTAAGTATGTTGGTTAGCTTGCCGGGTTCAGATTGAATGAAATCAAGAGTCCAACATGGAGAGAGAGGTTGACTTTTAGCCACAGAGCGAACGACAAAACGCAGGGGCTTATCTGATAAAAATTTCCCTGTTTCGGCATACCGGACTTTAGGTTGAAGGATCGTAAAGGAACCTAAAGAAGAGTTTTGGATCGATTGATGGATAGTAAAAGCATCTCTGCTGATCAGAACCCGGGCTAGATCGAGGTTGGTACAGCCATGAATAGAACGTCCACGAACGTATTCACTCACTTTTTTCATCAATAGAGAATCGTCAGCAATGTTAGGCTTGAGTGTCGCTAATTTTTGAGCAAAGAGCTCTATGAGGTTATTGGAAAAGTTAGGGTCGACAATTTCAATCGTGTGGATAGAGGTTGTTTGTCTCAATGGTTCGTCTTTTAACTGCTCTATGAATTGATAGCGTTGGTCTGGGTGGCATCGAGCAAAGAGGCTCTCTTGATAGTCAGAGTGATGCATAAGCCATGGTTCGACCGTATCTTGGCTAAGTTGACAGTCGCTTTTTGCGAGGCATAACAATTCTTGTAGAGTACAAGAAATGGGTGGATAGGATGAGGAGTCAGCATTCCAATCAATTGAGATAGGGGCATTTAAGCCTTCCTCTACTTCTTTTAGCATTAGAGGCGTAAGTGTTGGTAGTGGTTGAGGCTGTGGTGTTGAAGATGAAGGTGTTGAGGTTGTGTACTGAATAGCTGAAAACGTCGGTGCGGGGACAGCCATAGACGAGGACGAAGAGGTAGGGCATTTACTACCTTCTATATTGCCACTCGAAAACATGTTGTTATTGCCTATGTGGTTATGTTATGAAAAATATTTGTCATTATTTTTTTCATTGGTATTATCTTAAAGGCGCACTTTCTGTCAATTTATAACAATAAATTTTGTTAAATAGTCCATTGAGTCCATGCTGTCCATTGTCCATAATGTACATGTTCACCTATATTCCGATTCGCGCCCGCGCACGAAAAACTACCCCATGAACATATAATCCATAATGGCTACCTCTTGATTTGCTGGGCTTTGCTGCTCTATAATAGCGGGCATGATGGAATCATTTTCGAAAACGGCAGAGCGACGAGAGCCTTTTAGGCGTTCAGCTCTCTCTTCAGACTACCAAGCACGGACTGCTGAACCGGAGGATAGCTACCGCCCTCCCTATCGCCGCGATGTCGACCGCATCTTGCATTCTAAAGCCTATGCTCGCTATGTCGACAAGACTCAGGTTGTTTACCTGGTTGCCAATGACCACATCTCTCATCGTGCGCTGCATGTCCAGTTGGTTAGCAGCCTATCGCGCGGTATTGCTGAGGTGCTTGGGCTCAACCGCTCTTTAGTAGAAGCGATCGCATTAGGCCATGATGTCGGGCATCCTCCTTTTGGTCATGAAGGCGAAGGTTACCTGTCGAAGATATCCCATGAGTGGCAACTCGGGACGTTTACCCACCCCTGGCAGTCATGTCGCCTTCTTTCTACCATCGAACCGTTGAATCTTGGATTGGCAGTGTATGACGGGATTCTATGTCATGATGGGGGGATGGCGACGACGAGGTGGGAGCCGCAGTGGGGCAAGACGTGGAGCGATCACCAACGAGAGCTCGATGCTAAGCTGAAAGATCCTCATGTGAACCTAATGCCGATGACATTGGAAGGGTGTCTGGTCAAGATCTGCGACACTGTCAGCTACCTTAGCCGTGACATCGAAGATGCCATCAGCTTAGGCATCATCGATAGACAGCAGTTGCCCGATACCACTCTGGGTAAGCATCATCACGAGATACTGAAAACAGTGGCTGAAGATATCATTCGGCACAGCTTAGATAAAGAATACATTGCGCTCTCCGATCAGGTCTATGATGCGGTGATGGCTCTGCGGCGGTTTAATTTTGACTATATTTATTTTGAGCCGAGACTCAAACGCGAATCATCCAAGATCCAACGTTCCTATGACTTGCTATGCCATTTTCTTTTTGATGACCTTCTGTCGAAGAAAGAGAAGAGCTACACTTGGACTCATTTTCTCCATAATAAAAGTACTGTCTATCACGAACAGACTTCACCACAAAGACAAGTCATCGATTACGTCGCTGGGATGACGGATGGTTTCTTCATCCGTACAATAGAAAAGATCTTTGTTCCTATGCCCATCGGATTGACATGTTAGTAATTCTGATCGACACTTGCACAGAACGAGGGGTAGTGGCGCTCTACCGAGGCCTTGAGCCACTTATCATCGAGCAGCTGCCATTCGGTTTGCAGAACTCCAAGGTTCTATTACCGACTATCGAAGCAGTATTGTTGCGCGCGCATGTGGAGACATCGCAGCTAGATGCGGTTGCTGTAGGCGTTGGCCCTGGTAGCTACACGGGTATTAGAGTAGGTGTGGCCGCTGCTAAGGCTATCGCTTTTGCGCATCAGCTGCCTCTGATGGCTGTTTCGACGCTGGAAGGGCTTATCCCCCCTTCAGATGGATCTTATGCCGCCGTCATTGATGCTAAGGTCGGTGGAGTCTATTACCTGCTTGGAGAGAGGAGCGGTGGTCGTATTCATTATCATACTCAGCCCGCTATAAGCGAAATAGATGACTTTCTCGAGCGGTCGAAGGGAATCACGACCGTTGTCACTCCTGTTGCCGCGACGCTTCAGAATCGTATCGATGTATCAGCTACCCAATGGCAATGGTTGGAGATAGCTCCCGATACGACTCAACTCATGCGCGTGGCTTTGGACAATTACGCCCAAGGCCATGTTAGCCGGAATGGCCATCTCGACATTCTTTACTTGCGCAAAACGCAAGCGGAGATAGAACGCGAATGGTAAGGACAGGAGTTGCTCAATAAGCAGTGGTTTGGTATGATGGTGCCTATCTACGGACGTCTCGATAAATTTGCAGACATGTTAGCCGCTAGAGATCATGGAAAGGATGGTAACAGCTTTCATCAGGATTGATTGAATGACACAGATTAGACTTCGAGCAGGTGACTCGATTGATAAGGCTCTCCGTATTCTTAAGAAGAGATTGGACAAAGAAGGGGTTATGAAGACCGTTAAGGCCCACCGCTTCTATGTTAAGCCTTCGATTAGAAAAAGAGCTAAGTCAAAAGCCGCACAGAAATACCGACGTACGCGTTAGACTTTTTGAGCTCTGTAGACAACGCCAAAAAGGCATAAAGCAAGAATAGATCGGCGACAAGGTCTTGCCTGATAGTCGCTCTTTCTTATTTTTTCTTTTTTCGGCACCCACAATACTTTTAATTCTACGCATGGAACACCATGTCTGATTATTACGACGTCTTAGAAGTGGCTAAATCAGCCTCGCCGGATGAAATCAAGAAGGCCTATCGAAAGAAGGCTCTCCAGTTTCACCCAGATCGTAACCCTGGGGATTCGGAGGCTGAAAAGCGCTTCAAGGAGATATCGGAAGCGTACGAAGTTCTGAGCGATGAGAACAAACGTAAAGTCTATGACAGACATGGCAAAGAAGGGCTTGGCGGTTTTGCCGCTGGCGGTGGCGGACATCCTGGAGGATTTTCCTCTATGGAAGACGCTCTGCGCACCTTTATGGGCGCTTTTGGTGGCGGTGGAGAGTCCATCTTTGAATCATTCTTTGGTGGTGGCGGCGGACATACGCACCATGCGCGCCAGGGGGCTAGTAAGCGTATCAACCTGACCATTTCTTTCGAAGAAGCAGCAAAAGGTGTGGAGAAAGAGCTTGCCATTACGAATTATGTCGTGTGTAAGGAGTGTGATGGCAGAGCTGTCTCTTATACACATCTCCGAGCCCACGAGACGTAGAGGAATCTCGT